>JAFXWT010000310.1 GCA_017542695.1 Clostridia bacterium | reverse complement strand
GTCATGATGCGGGCGATGCCCTTGAAGTTCTCGCGGTCGAGCGCGCGGAACGTGACTATCTCGTCGACGCGGTTGAGAAATTCGGGACGCAGAAACTGCGACAGAGCGCGCGAGGTCTTCTCTTCGGAAAGAAGCTCGGGATTGTCCGTGAAGCCCGTCAGCGTCGACGGACCCTGCGAGCCCGCGTTCGTCGTCATTACGATGACCGTGTTCTCGAAGCTTACCGTCTTCCCTCTCGCGTCCGTGATACGCCCGTCGTCGAGGATCTGGAGCAGGATGTTCATAACGTCCGGATGCGCCTTCTCGATCTCGTCGAACAGAACGACGGAATACGGGCGGCGGCGTATCTTTTCGGTGAGCTGTCCCGCGTCGTCGTATCCGACGTATCCAGGAGGCGCTCCGATGATCCTTGAAACTGAAAACTTATCCATAAATTCGCTCATATCAAGACGGATGAGCGTCTCGGGAGAGCTGAAAAGATCCGCCGCGAGGACTTTCACGAGCTCCGTCTTTCCAACTCCCGTGGGTCCCGCGAAGATGAACGAAACGGGGCGGCGCTTTGCGGACACGCCCGTTCTCGAACGGCGCACGGCGCGAACGACCGCGTCGACGGCTTTGTCCTGACCGACGATGCGGCTCTTTATCCTGTCGGCGAGTCCTTCGAGACGGGAGAACTCGTCCTCCGTTATCGTGGACGCGGGGATCCCCGTCCATATCTCGATAACGTCCGCGAGGTCGGAGACCTTCATTTCGACCTTCTCACAAAGAGGAGTCAGCTCTCCGACTCTCTGCCGGAGCGAGAGCAGCGACGCCTTTATCTCGGCGAGCCTCTTGTAAGTATCGTCCGTTTTTTCGTTCTTGGCTTCGAGCACGCCGCGCTCGTTTTCAAGAGCGGCGATGCGGTCGATGCACTCCCTCTTTTCGTTTATCTCCGGGGATGAGAGCGATATGTGGCTGGACGCCTCGTCGATGAGGTCGATCGCCTTGTCGGGAAGATATCTGTCCGTGATGTATCTCTCGCTGAGCGATACCGCGTAGGACAGAACGGACGCGGGGATGGTTATCGAGTGATACTCCTCGTAATAATGCTTTATGCCCTGAAGGATCTTTTCCGTGTCCTCGAGGCTCGGCTCCTCTACCATAACCGGCTGGAAGCGTCTCTCGAGGGCGGTGTCCTTCTCAATGAATTTTCTGTACTCGGTAAGCGTCGTCGCGCCGATGACCTGGATCTCTCCGCGGGAGAGCGCGGGCTTCAGAATGTTCGCCGCGTTCATGCTCCCCTCGGCGTCGCCCGCGCCGACTATGTTGTGAACCTCGTCGATCACGAGTATGACGTTCCCCTGCGCCTTGACCTCGCCGAGAAGTCCGAGAACTCTCGACTCAAACTGACCTCTGAACTGAGTGCCCGCGACGAGCGCGGTCAGGTCTACGAGATATATCTCTTTGTTTTTGAGAACGTACGGCACGTCGCCGCGCGCGATCTTCTGCGCGAGGCTCTCCGCGATCGCAGTCTTGCCGACGCCCGGCTCGCCTATAAGGCAGGGGTTGTTCTTCGTGCGGCGCAGAAGGATCTGCATAACGCGGTCGACCTCTTTGTCCCTGCCGATAAGCGGGTCTATCTTCCCGTCCTCGGCGGCCTTCGTCAGGTCCTTGCCGTACTGG
>JAFXWT010000309.1 GCA_017542695.1 Clostridia bacterium | reverse complement strand
GGTATAACTACAAATAAGAGAGGGAACGCCTGTGCTGGTAGAAAAGGAAAAAATTGAAAAGGCGAAAGAAGCCATCGCGGATGAGACTCCGGATTTGATCGCAGAAATGCTGCAGGTTGAGAAATGGGACTCCAAAAACAAGAAAGGGTGTTGCGTCGTTCACGCAGAAGATACCCCTTCGATGGTTTGGGACAAGAAGAGAAACTCATTTCATTGCTTTGGGTGCAACCGCAACATCGACATCATAGATGCTTATATGATGAAAGGCGATACATACATTCAGGCTGTTCAGAAACTGTTTGAAAAAGCAGGTGTTACATACGCTTTTGGGGAAGTCGGTATTAAGAAAGACAGAGACTATCGGTATCCACACCTCGAAGATTGCGGATCGAAAGACAAAGTATATTCATATCTCGGGATGAGGTGTATTTCTCCTGCAACAATAGATGCCGCAGGAATTACACAAGACGACGAAGGCAACATTTGCTTCAACTACGTCGATACAGAAGACGTTCTCACGATGGTCAAAAAGAGACCGAGCCGTAAGGTCAAAAAAGGCGAGAACAAGAACTGGTGTCAGCAAGGAAGTGATACAGCCCCGGTCTTGTTCAACATGAACAGGGTCAACGTATCAGCTCCGCTTGTGATCACAGAAGGCGAGATTGACTGCCTTGCTTTGATCGAGTGTGGGGTCACAAACTCTGTCAGCATTCCTCTCGGCGCTGGAAACACCCACTGGATTGAACACAACTGGGATTGGCTTGAACAGTTCGATAGTATTATCGTATGCTTCGACAACGATACAGCTGGGGTAAAAGCGAGAAAAGAAGTTGTACCGAGGCTTGGAAGCTGGAGAACAAAATACGTCGAAATCCCGCACGTTTACACAACGGATGACGGTAAGGAAGTTGAGGTTAAGGACGTCAATGAAGTACTGTATTATGCAGGAAGAGACGCAGTCCTTGACTTAATCGACCACGCAGAAGATCCCGGCGTTCCGTCTGTCGTCAATGTATCAGATATCCAAGATGTAGACCTTGACGAAATGGACGGGATCACAACAGGAATAAGGGAGCTCGACGTCGAGGTTATGAAGCTCTTTTACGGAACTTTGACCATCGTCTCTGGTAAGCCGGGAGCTGGTAAGTCTTCTTTCCTCAGTCAACTGATGTGTCAGTCTCTCGAACAAGACAAGCCCGTATGGATGTTCAGCCGAGAAATGCCGTGCTGGATGATGCGAAACTGGCTCAACTTCGTAATGGCTGGCGGTCATCATGTGAAAGAATACGAGGATTCCAACGGAGCGAAATATTACAAAATCGAGCCTGACGCAAAATCCGAGATTAGTAAATACTACGATAAAAAGTGGTTTTTATACAGAGACGACTGGAGCAACAAGTTTGAAGACGTTATGGCTTCTATGGAAGACAGCGTTAGGAAATACGGCGCGAAACTTCTTATAGTAGACAACCTGATGATGCTTGACTTGGAACAAACCGAGGATAGCGAATTGCTCAAACAAACGGAGTGCATTGAAAAACTGATTAAGTTCGCGATGAAGTATTCCGTGGCGGTCGTGCTCGTTGCACACCCGAAGAAACTCGCCGAAGACGAGGATGTCGGATTGTATTCCATCTCGGGTTCAAGCAACATCATAAATCTTGCGCACAGATCCATTGGGCTCCGTCGGATCAATCAAGAGAAAGAAAAATCGAACTATAACGTGAGCTTGACCATCATTAAAGACAGAATGAGGGGAAGAGCCGGTAAGAAAATTAACCTGTACTATGACGTACCGACGCGTAGGTTTTATACAAACGAAAGGGAGTACGGGTATCAATACGGATGGGATAAAGGAAAGTATCGCCCTCTTCCTTATCCGCACACAGAAGAAAGAGAGGTGTTTGGCGAAGTATGCTCAGCTTTGTAAACTATCATCGTCACAGCGAATACAGCAACCTTTACACGACAGACTCGCCCGTACACCTTAAGGACTACTGCAAAAGGGCGAAGGAGCTCGGTCACACAGTCCTTTCTACAGTCGAACACGGCTGGGTTGGGAATGTCTTTGAAGCAAAAGAACTTGCCGCAGAGTACGGTTTGAAACTTGTGGTTGGCGCAGAGTTCTACTTCGTAAAGGATCGAACCACAGACGATAAAACGAACGCTCACATTATCGTCATGGCTATGAATGAAAACGGCAGAGAGGCAATTAACGACATTCAAAGTGAAGCCAACCTTTCTGGATTTTACTACAAACCCAGAATTGATCTCAGTCTCTTGATGTCACTTCCTGAGGACGACGTGATCGTAACGACGGCGTGTATCGGCGGTGTATGGAAGTATGACGATTATGAGGATATCATCTCGTCACTCTACAAAAAGTTCGGAAAGCATTTGTATCTTGAAGTGCAACCGCACAATAACGAGAGGCAAGCGCAACTGAACAAAACAATTCTCAGTCTTCACGAAAAATACGGAATTGAGATGATTGCCGGAACTGATAGTCACTACATCTATCCGGAACAGTCGCAACTCAGAGATGACTTCATCGAAACAAAAGGCATGAAGTACGAGGACGAAGAAGACTGGTATATGGACTATCCCGACGGCGACGAGCTATACCGTAGATTTGCCAACCAAACGGTGCTATCGCATGAGGAAATCTTACAAGCCATCGGAAATACCTTGATCTTTGAAAATGTAGCGGAGTATGATTGCCCGGTCTTCAATGACGAAATCAAACTTCCTACTCTCTATCCAGATCTTCCGCAAGAGCAGAGAGACGAGATATACAAGAAGCTCGTTATGCAAGGATGGGATGAGTACAAGAAGAGCGTCCCGGAAGAAAGGTGGCCTGAGTACATCTCGGAAATCAATAAGGAAATGCAAGTTGTGATTGATACCAAGATGGCGGACTACTTCATTATCGACTACCACATTATGAAAAAGGGCAAACAAAATGGGGGGTGGTTGACAAAAAGCGGGAGAGGAAGCGGAGCGAGCTTTTTTACAAACACCCTCCTTGGCTTCTCGGACATCGACAGAATATCTGCGCAGGTTCACATGTACCCAGAAAGGTTCATGAGTACAACGAGAATCCTGCAGAGCAAAGGGATACCTGATATTGACATGAACGAGGCGCCAACGGCTCCATTCGTTCAAGCACAGGCAGAAGTGATTGGACAAGATCATTCCTATCCGATGGTTGCGTATGGAACGATGAAAAAGTCGGCTGCGTGGAAAATGTACGCAAAGTCACAAGGAGTTCCGTTCGAGATTGCCAATAGCGTGTCGGAGCAGATTCGGCGCTATGAAACAGCCGTGAAACACGCCGACGAAGAAGAAAAAGACCTCATTGATGTCAACGACTTCATCGCACGCGAATACAAGGATATTTACGCGAAGAGCGCAGATTACCTTGGGTTGATTACGTCTTGGTCGATTGCCCCTTGTAGCTCCTTGATTTATCAGGGAAGCATCCGTAGGGAAATCGGTCTTGTTAAAGTGAAGGACAACCTGTGTGTTGGGATGGACGGTCACGTTGCTGAGGTTGGGCACTTTTTGAAGAATGACCACTTAAAAGTTTCTGTTGTTGATCTCATCTACAGAGGATACCGCAGAATTGGAATGGATCCTCCTTCTGTGAAGGAGCTGCTTGAAATGTGTACCCCCGACGATGCGGCGTGGTCTGTGTACGAAAGAGGCTGTACCCTCGGTATCAATCAGTGCGAAAAAGAGGGAACAAAAGCAAGGGCTATGAAGTACAAGCCGCACAACATATCCGAGCTGTCCGCTTTTGTCGCCGCTATCCGCCCCGGAGGAGCCTCCTTTTACAAAAAATTTGAAAGCAGAGAACCATTCTCCTATGGCGTAAAAGCATTTGACGACATCATTCAAACGAAAGAATTCCCTTATTCTTTCCTGCTTTATCAAGAGCAGGTCATGAAAGCTCTGAACTACGCTGGAATTGATATGGCGGATTGTTATACAGCAATCAAGAATATCGCCAAGAAGAGAGCTGAGAAAGTCCTTGCCTACAAAGACAAATTTATCAACGGCTTCAGAGAGGCAATCATAAGAGACGAAAACAAGACGGATACAGAAGCGCAGGAACTTGCTGAAAGTCTATGGCAAGTTGTTGAAGACTCTGCTGGATACTCGTTTAACGCAAGTCACTCGTACTGCGTTGCCATCGACAGCCTATATGGGGCTTGGCTTAAATCGCACCATCCTCTCGAATTCTATGAGACATACATAAACATTATGGAGGAAAAGGGCGACAAAGACAAAATCAATGAAGCAAGAGAAGAGGCGTCGAGCTACTTCGGGATTACATTTGAACCCCTAAGATTTGGGCAAGACAATCGAGCGATTCACGCGGAAGATGGAAAACTCATCAACACAATTGGTTCTATAAAGGGCTATGGCGTGAAAATCGGAAGAACGCTATATGAATGCTCTAAACAAGGGCTAACAAGCTTCATCGACGTTCTTGCGTACCTCGACTCCAATGGGATTAAAGAGGCTAAGTACAAACCCTTAATTCTGATTGATTACTTCTCGGAGTTCGGAAATCAACGTGAGTTAAGTCGCGTATCCGAGATATGGGAGTTTTTCAAACAAGGGACGGCAAAACAGATCAAAAAAACCTTGATCGAAGATCAAACGCTTACTTCCATTGTGCAGAAGTACACAACGGGAACTACGAAATCTGGATCAGACGCAGCATCGTACACATTCACATCTCCCGAAGACGTTATGCGCTGCATGAAGGAATGCGAAACTGTCATTAAATCTCTCGGGCTGAGAGAGGTTGATATGAAAATTCGCATTCAAAACAGTATAGACATTCTCGGATACTGCGATATCCGAACCGGTAAAGAAGAAGACAGGCGCCGCTTGATGATTACCGATGTGATGCCGATTAAGTCTCAGGCAACGGGAGAGATATGGTCTTACAGAATTTCGACGAAGAGCGTCGGATCTGGCAAAACGGCGCGCCTTACTGTTCGTATCGGAGATTACAATCAGCAACCGATCAACGCCGGAGACCTCGTCTATGCGCACGACGTCTTTCTGAACAACAAGGGATACTGGTACCTATCCAGTTATACGGTTGAAAGGTAATAGCGCACATGAGAATGAGAATGCCTGACGGCAGCGTGCCAATAATTTTACTTCTACTGGTCGCGCTATTACTTCTTCAATCTTTACCAATGCACACAGAATCAAAAACATTACAAGGAGATACAAGGAATGAGAGACAACACAGCGTTTCTTGCTATGATGTCAGCGTTTGGAACAGCGAACCCGGCTATTTGCGACTATTACAACCTTCAAGACGGGGAGTTTCATTGTGTTCACAACGCAGCGGTATATGGACTCGCAGAGGCAATCCGCCGAGCGAAATTTCCGATGTCTATCGACACTGACAGCGTGACGACGGAGCTTACAGAAGGGATCAAGAAGCTCGCACAAGCTCCGTGTGGCTCAGGGCACGACCAAATGCTCACGGGAATCATTGTTCAATTCGATCTGACGTTCTCTAACAAAGCGTGGGTGGAAGCTGAACGATACCATTTTCTTGACTTCGTGAGTTCTCAAAGCACAATGCACAGAATCGCAAAGTTCGATCTCGACAAGGCGTACAACAAATATGTTGACAAACGTATGGTTGATATCATGAAGAAAAAGCTGAAGCAATACAACGACCACGTTTCCAAAATGGAAAGAGATCCTCAAGCAGGAGACGACGAAAAAAAGAAAGAGCTGTATCTCGAACTGTTATACAGCAACCCCGCTGGTTTTGAGCTGACGGCCGGAATGACAACAAACTATAGACAGTTAAAGACGATCTACCATCAAAGGAAGAATCACAGACTTCCTGAATGGAGAGAGTTTTGCAAATGGATCGAAACCCTCCCCGAGAGCGGTTTAATTACAGGAGGAAACAAGGATGAAAGTTGAAAACAACTACATTGTACTGGACAGAAAAAAGCACGACAGTGACGAAGATTTCCTTCTCGATGTCGGCAAGTTCATGGATCTTCTCACAAAGAACTACTATACGGTGCTGTTTAGATACGAGGATTGCGGAATCTATGTTATGGAGATCGCAACAGATCCGAGATTCGAGCCGGACACCGGCGAAGACAGATTTATGAGAGTCACTGCGGAAGAGGAAGAGAAGATTTGTCTCGATCGGCGCTGCAAAGAAGAAGAAGAAAGAAGAAAGGCATACGAGGAAGACAAAGAGTTCGCAGATCCCGAAGACAAGGAGCTGTTTGAAAAATGACGAAATTCATCTGTATCGGCGGAAAAGCACAAAACGGAAAAGACACGACGGCAGCTTTTTTGAAGAACGCTCTCGAAGCAAAGGGAGCAAAGGTTCTTCTTACTCATTACGCAGACCTCTTGAAATATATGTGCAAAAACTACTTCGGGTGGGATGGTAACAAAGATGAGGCTGGTAGAACCCTCCTTCAGAAGGTTGGAACAGATGGCGTTCGAAAGCGCAACGAGAACTTTTGGGTTGATTTCGTAATCGACATCGTCTCCTTCTTCCCGAAAGAGTGGGACTATGTGATCGTTGCCGATAGCCGATTCCCCAACGAATTAAGTAGAATTGGCAAAAGAGGTTTCAAATATACATACGTGAGGGTGCGGAGACCGAACTTCAAAAGCCCTCTCACAGAAGAACAGCAAAACCATCCGTCAGAAATAGCCCTTGACTCAGTCATTCCGGATCACGTCATCGTGAACGATGGCACGCTTGAAGATCTTGAGTTGAAAGCACGAGAACTTTGTGAGCAAATCACAAGAGAAGACCGCCCTGAGGGATGGTGGGAACAGATTTGTCTTGATTTCGACGAGGCGTGACAATGACAATCCTCGTAGATATGGACGACACAATTGAATATCTTTTGGAGGCTTGGTGCAACTATCTCAACAAGAAGCACTGAACGAAAGTATCACAACACGACATCACTGAGTGGAATGTATGCGCGTTCTTTCCAGAGCTTACAAAAGAAGAAGTCTTCGAGCCTCTGCTCGACGAGGAATTCTGGAAAACAGTGAGACCGCGACAAGATGCTAATGAGTATCTCAAGAGGCTTGAAGACGACGGGGATGAGGTCTACATCCTAACGGCGACTGATTACCGCACAATCAAACCTAAATTTGATTATGTAATTCGGCGCTATTTTCCGTGGATTTCGTGGGATAACGTAATCATCGCATCTAAGAAGCAAATGGTTGCTGGAGATGTGCTTGTAGACGACGGAATTCACAACCTTGAAGGAGGTCATTATACGAAGATTTTAATGAACGCTCCACACAACCGTTCTCTTCACACAAACGAAAACGTAGAGAGAGCGGAGTCATGGGAAGATGTTTACAACATCATCCAAAAAATCAAACAAGAAAGGTACGGCAATGAAGATCATCAAACGCAACGGAGAGCTTGTTGAGTTTGATCGTTCAAAGATCATTGAGTCAATTCGCGAGGCAAACGACGCAGTCGAGAACCCTCGCGAAAGACTCCTCAAAGAAGACATTCATTTTATCGTTTCGAGACTTTACGAGAGAGTCAGGAAGAGAACCTGCGACACGCCTGTTGAAGAACTCGAAGACATGGTCTCGATTGAGATCATGAAAGAACGCGCATACAAAGTGGCGAACATTTATATCAAGAACACGGTAAAAAAACAAACGGAGGCAAATCAATGAAGGTCAAAATCTACTCAAAGGAAGGATGTCCGAAGTGTCTCATCCTAAAAAAGAAGCTGGATTCGAAAGGAATTGCTTACGAAGAAGAGCTGAATTCCGTCGATAAGATGCTCGCGATGGGATTCAAAGAAGCGCCTGTTCTTGAAATCGACATGGGCTACGCAGAAGCAGTCAACTGGATCGCAGAAAGAGGAGAGCAGCAATAATGAACATCCAAATCAAACTCAATCCTGACTTCGAAAGAACTCTCGAATATCTCAAAAACAAATATGGGCACGATTTCGAGGTTATCAACGGCATTTCCGAAGAACAGCTTGACCCGAGCTGCTTCTTGGACAACTTCATCGCGAGCGATACGGTAGCCGACGCCACAATCGACCCGAGCGCAGGATCGAGACACAAAGACATCCGTAGTTTCATGACAGAAAAAGGGAAGAGCGAGGACAAGCTCTTCGGGCTGCACAAAATCTTCCTTGAGATGAAAAAGATGTGGGGTTTGCGCACAGCAAAGCAGTGGTTCGAGCAGGAATTCAGCAAAGGGTTCTATCTGAACGATTCCGCGACGGCGAGCTTCTTCTCCTACTGTTGGGCGAACGACTTTACAAGACTCGCAAAAGAGGGCTTGTTCTTCATCAACGGATACAATAATCAGCCGCCGCGGCATCTCACGACGTACTTTGACGACGTCATCGAATTCGTGTCATTTTTGTCAAACAGACAAAGCGGCGCAGTCGGCATGCCGAACGTCATTCTCTGGGCGTACTATTTCTGGAAGAAGGACGTCGAGAACGGGTACTACCTCAAAGATCCGGACACGTATCTCCGCCAGAGTTTCCAAAAGTTCATCTATAGACTCAATCAACCATTCTTGAGAATCGACCAAGCGGCTTTCACAAACGTATCAATCTTTGACAGACCGTATCTCGAGTCTTTGTTCGGAGGAGTTGAGTTTCCGGATGGCACCTACGCTATCGACCAAATTGAAAACCTGTTAGAGTGCGAAAAGGTGTTCATGGAGGTTGTGAGCCAAATTCGTGAAAACGAAAATATGTTTACATACCCCGTCCTTTCGTATTCTTTACTTCGTAGGAGCAATATTGGTCAGGAGGAACTCGCTTCGATGTTCGAGACCCATGACTGGAACATCTTTGTCGATGCAGAATTTGCCCGCTGGTGCTCAGATCATAACATTAAATGGTCGGATAGCAACTTCTTCTGCTCCGATAATGTTGGCATTCTGTCGAATTGTTGCCGTCTGTTGAGCGACACGAAGAAGCTCGACGCGTTTATCAATTCCATCGGTGGAACCGCCTTGTCCGTCGGATCTTGCAGAGTGAGTACGATTAACCTCGTGCGAATTGCATACGAATCCAAGCTCAACAAGAAGAAGTATCTCGACATCTTGAAAGAAAGAGTTCTCCTTGATTGTAAGGCGCTTACTTCTATGCGCAGAATTATCAAGAGAAATATCGAGAAGGGGCTTCTCCCCAACTATCAAGATGGCGCCGTCGAACTCGACAAGCAGTTTTGTACGATTGGCGGGATCGGAATGTACGAAGTTATGGACATGTTCGGTCTCATCAATACCGATGAGTTCGGTAATAAATACTACTCGGATGAGGCTGTTGAGTTTGCGACGCAAATCCTCGACACGATGAACGAAGTTAAGGACTCTTTCCCGTGTGACTTCTCGTTCAATATTGAGATGATTCCCGCAGAGAACTGCGCAGGAGTTATCTGTGCTGCAGATAATCTTCTGTTCGAGCAAGACAAGTACTTCATCTACTCCAACCAGTGGATTCCTCTTATGGAGAAATGCACGATTCAGGAAAAGTGTAGGCTTGGAAGTCTGTTCGACGCAAAGTGCGGCGGTGGCTGCATCGCGCATATCGACATAGAAAACCGATTTGCCACAACAGACGAGGCGTGGGATATGCTGAACTACGTCGCAGCGAGCGGGGTGATTTATTTCGCTTTCACAACAAAAATCAGTGTGTGTTCGCACAAACACGCCTTCATCGGAACAAGCACATGCCCGAAGTGTGGCGAAAAAGCAGTTGATACGTATGCCCGCGTAGTTGGGTTCTACACACCGGTGAGCGGGTATCAAAGAATCAGGAAGAACGAGTTCTTCAAACGTCAATGGTACAATGTTCTTGAAAAGGATCACATCATGGGATGAAGGTAAAGGGAGTAACATTTGAGGACTTTGTCAACTACAAAGAGCCGTCGATGTTCATCGCTATGCCAGAATGCTCATTTAAGTGCGAAAAGGAATGCGGGCTTCGCTGTTGTCAAAACAGCGAACTCGCATTAGCCCCAAGCATAGAGGCTGACGAGGACTCTTTGATACAAAGGTACCTTAACAACAAAATAACAAAATCCATATGCTTTGGTGGTCTCGAACCAATGGATAGCTTTAGAGATGTGTTTCGGTTCATCACGTTATTAAGAGTAAAGTATCATTGTTTAGACACAGTGATCATCTATACAGGCTACGACAAAAGCGAGATTGCACTACAAATAGAACAACTTAAGTGGGTTGGAGGAAACGTCATAATGAAATATGGCCGCTTTCGCCCAGATCAAAAACCACACTACGACGAAGTTCTCGGTGTTAATCTTGCATCAGACAACCAATACGCAGAAAGGATTATTTAGGAGGAAGTATGGCACAAAAGCCTACCACAGAAAGAAAAAAGACAGTCAAACAGCAGAACGCCGCGCCGTCTCGAATTGAAGATGGGATGGACTACAAAAGTCTCGT
>JAFXWT010000308.1 GCA_017542695.1 Clostridia bacterium | reverse complement strand
GGATCGAACATAAAAGCTCAGCTTGAAAGCCTATACATGGATATATACAGACCGGGCAAATATCAGGATCTGTGGTTTTACTGGGACGGCAAGCCCATGGTAATGGGCGGCAACAGATCGCTCGATTCCTCTCTGCTTGACAAGGAGATCAAAAAATTCTTCACGTTCCGCGCCGGTCAGCCGACGTATGACGGCGGCGACGGCGACGTTAAAAAATGGGGCTGGCTGTCAAGAAATCCGCAGGCGAGATATTACGCCTCAACGACTGACAGAAAAAACGGCAAGGTAGAGGAGATAAGCGTGGGCGTGGCGCAGAACTCGTCCCCGGAGATAGTCTGCACGGCTATGAACGGCAAAAACATTTTCGGCAGATCTTATACGCACAAAGACGGCTTTGCGCATTATGAGGAAGAAAATTCCAGCTTATACGGATATAACTTCGCGGAGCAGTGGGAAAACGCGCTTGAGGTCGACCCGCAAATCGTGTTCGTCACCGGCTGGAACGAATGGATAGTGGGACGGTATGACGAATGGGGCGGAGTCAAAAACGCCTTCCCGGACGAATACAACGACGAATATTCCCGCGATATAGAGCCGAGCAAGGGACCGTTAAAGGACCACTATTATTATCAGTTCGTATCCTACGTAAGAAAATTCAAAGGCTGTCACGAGCCGCCCAAGGCGACCGGCGCGGTGAGCATAGATATCAAAGGCGCCGCCTCGCAGTGGGACAACGTAGGACCGTATTACGTTGCGTATACCGGAAATACCGGCGACCGTGACGTCAAAGGCTACGGCTCGTACTACTATACGGATACGTCCGGCAACAACGACATAAAAGGCGCAAAGCTCGCGCGCGACAACGAAAATCTGTATATTTACATAGAATGTGAAAACGAAATATCGCCGTATACCGACCCGAACTGGATGAACGTGTATCTTGACACGGTAAACGGCGGGCTTGACGGCTGGGAATCGTTTGATTACGTTTTAAAGGATGCGACGGCGGAAAAGACCGTCTTATACAAATTCAAAGGAAACGGCTATGACAACGAAAAAACAGCGGAGTGCGAGTATACCGTATCCGGGAACGTGATGCAGATCAAAGTAAAAAGAGCCGATATAGGTATAGCGGACGCTGATTTCACGGTCAATTTCAAGGTGACGGACGGCGTTGTGCTTGATAATGATATAATGAATTTCTATACCTCGGGCGACGTCGCACCCGCGGGCAGATTCAAATACAGCTATACCGCAAACGGCGGGGCGACCGTGGTGACGGATACCGGGACCGAGGCGGATCCCGGAACCGAGCAGACGGAGGAAGCAAGCGTAACGGATGAAGAAACGTTAACTCACACCGAAATAAATAAAAAAAGCGTCAGCACGCCGATAATCATAGCGATATGCGCGGCGGTCGCAGTGACAGCCGTTATTGCCGTTGTTATCGTGATAATAAGGAAAAAGAAATAAGAGGTCTCTTTTATGGAAGAGTTTTTAAAAAAGCTTATAGATATGGGCAGCAACTACGGCGGCAAGATCTTACTCGCCATAGCCGTAGTTATCGTCGGACTCATAGCTATTAAATTTATCGGAAAAGCCGTAACAAAAGCGACAGATAAGACAAAATGGAACAGCACCGTAAAGGTCATCGTAAACAAGGGTGTAAAGATACTTTTGTACCTGCTTCTTCTTATAGGCGTCATAGAGATCTTAGGCGTGCCGATGTCGAGCGTTGTGGCGCTGATGGCATCCGGCGGTCTTGCCGTGGGTCTGGCGTTCCAGGGCGCGCTGTCCAACTTTGCCGGCGGATTCATGATACTCATATTCAGGCCGTTCAAAATAGGCGACTACATTGAATCTACGGGAGCAGAAGGTTTTGTAAAAGACATAAGCATCTTTTACACAAAAATAATGACGATAGACAACAAGCAGATACTCGTACCTAACGGCGATCTTATGAGCGCGAACGTCACGAACTTCACCGCGTCCGAAAAACGGCGCGTGGACCAGAATTTCAAGATCACGAACGACATAGATCAGGAGCTTGTAAAATCCGTTCTGCTTGACGCCACGTCAAAGACGGAGGGAGTTTTGCCCGATCCGAAACCGTTTGCGCGTCTTACCGCGGTGGACGACGACACGTACATATTCACTATACGCGCGTGGTGCGACACGAAAAATTACTGGGACGTTTATTTTGATCTGATAGAAAACTGCAGCAAAGCGTTGAGTGACAACGGCATAGACGACCCGGAGGAAAGAATAGCCGTAAGAATAGTCAAACCGGAAGAAGAAGACGACGAATAAATAAAAAAGCTGCTTCGGGGCACTTGCGATAGAGCAGGTGTCCCGAGTTTTTTCAATTTTATTCAGTCCGTTTCGTTTTCCGCGAAACTAACGCAAAAGCGCTTTTGACAACCGGCTACCCTCAAAAGCGCTTTGCGCTCTTTGTGTTATTCTCCGTAAACGGCAATTTCGATAACCTGCCCATCGTTGCCAGGCATAAAGCGTTCGTTGATATGGTCAACAACAAATTGATAATTGACTTGCTTATTTTGAATGGTATAATATAGACGTAAGCTTACAAAAGAATAATTTTGAAGGGAGAAACATCAATGAATGTTAAAATAGGTACGATAATAAAAAAACTAAGAAAAGAACAAAAAGTAACACAGGAAGAATTGGCTGCGGCAGTTGGAGTGACCCCGCAGGCAATCTCAAGGTGGGAAGGAGAAGGCGGGTACCCCGATATCGAACTTCTGCCCGCAATCGCCGATTTCTTCGCCGTGAGTATTGATGAACTGATTGGTTATCGGAGATCTGAACGCGAAGAGGAACTTGCACGGATCCACAAAGAACTTGACCGCCTTTCCGAGGTCGGTACTGTGGACGAACGAATCCGTTTCGCCCGGGAATCGTTGATCCGTTTCCCCGCCGACGACGAGATTAAAGAAGCACTCGCTGTCTGTCTGTATTTTCTCTGGGATGAAAAACATGACGAAGCGGCGCGGGACGAAGCGGAGACTCTGCTCAAATCGGTGATGGAGAGCAGCGCGGACCCGGATGTTCGTTTTGATGCCATCGGGACGCTGATCTCCATATACAAGGAAGACGGCGATCCTGAAAAAGCTTTAGAGATGGCGGAAATGCTGACGCCGATGAAATATTGCAGGGAATTTCAGCTTTCGTACGGAGTGGGCGACGGCAAAACCGAATGGTATATCCAGAACGAGATAGACAAACTCACGGACTGCTTGGGAACGGCTATTCAAAATCTTGTTTTGAATGATG
>JAFXWT010000307.1 GCA_017542695.1 Clostridia bacterium | reverse complement strand
TTCGTCAAAGTCCATCATATCGATGGCTGCGGTGACGGGCAGTCCCTCGTCGTCCACGGTCGCAACGACGGTAGTGTGTATTTCTTCTACGAGATATTTCAAGTATTGTTCCGCGTTCATAGTTCCTCCGTAAAATGCCCCGGAAAACGTTTTCGTTCCCGGGGCGTTTATCATTTGCTTTCCTTTGCCAGAAGCTCCGCCATGCCGCTTTGCAGGTCGAGAAGCGTATAACGCTTCATTTCATTTTCCATAGCGTTCTGTATATCCTTCAGCTTGCCGTCCAGCAGTGCGTGGATGTTCCGTCCCACCGGGCATTTCGGATTCGGGCTTTCGTGAAAATGGAACAGGTCGCCGTTCTCGACCGGATCGATCGCCTCGTACACGTCGTAAAAAGTGATATCACGCAAGTCCCGCGTCACTTCGATGCCGCCCGTGCCTCTCTGCACGGTGATAAGCCCCGCGTTTTTCAGCTGCGTGAGGATCTTGCGGATGATAACGGGGTTGGTATTGATGCTTTCGGCAAGAAAATCGCTCGTGACCTTGCGTTCACCGCCGAAAACGTCAACGCAGGAGAAGATATGCAGAGCGATCGTGAATCTTGAAGATATTTGCATCCTGTTCACCTCCACCCGTTATCATACCACAAAGAAGTCGTAATTTCAACGGTTACATTAAAACTTTCCGTTATTATTCTGCCACGTATCTTTGTCGGCAAGCGTCTCCATCACGTCCCAGTGCTCCGCGATAAAGCCGTTTTCCACGCGGAAGAGATCGTAATAGGTAGTGGGCACGCCGCCGAAAGAGCCTTCACTGCAGGCGAGAGCGTAGTCGCCGTCGGCAAGCACCATGTGCGTTTTGTCATAGACCATTGAGATCCTCTGTTCCGCCATAGCCGCAAGCGCCGCGCCGAGTCCGGAAAGGCCGTCGGCGATGGAGATATTGTGCTGGACGTACTTGTCGCCGTCGTAGTAGGAGGTCAGTTTTTCGGGGTGTTCACCGCGAAGCACGTCGCCAACGAATCCTGAGACAATGCGGCGGGTCTCTTCCTTATCGACGTCTTTCTTTTCAAGCGTACCGTCGATCTGGGTGTGACCGGAAGGATTTGGCTCGGCGACGTTCTGAAGATTGTCCCAATGCTCGTCGATCTTGCCGTCGGCGTTGAAATGGAACACGTCGAACGCTACCTGCTCGCCGGCTCCCGCGAAATTGTAGACGGTCTGAAGGAACACGCATTCGCCGTCCTCAAAAGCGCGGATGTTGTTTACCGTCGTTTTGACGGGCGCCTGCTGCAGCCCCGCGACCGCCGCCACAAAAGCGTCGGCGCCGGTGCCGAAGGCGAGGTTGTGCTGCTTGTACTCGGGGGCGAGCAGAGACTTTGCGAGTTCCAGATCACCGGAAACGAACGTGCCGATCAGGGCGAGTGCTTTTTCTTTGTTTGTCATGGTAGGATACCTCCGAAAATTCTTTTGATGTAACCGTCGAGGTTTCATCTTGACGCCATTATAGCACGTCTTTGATGTAATGTCAATAGTTACAACGAAAATTTCCGAAAAAAATTTTTGCGCTTCTCCGGCACGGATAAAACCCGGGCGGGAACGCAAGCCGAAAGCGATCCCCTCCCCCCGCAAGAGCCGTTCCTGAGACACGCTGTTTCAAGCGGGGCGACGGAAAAAAGAATAAACAAAACGGAGCAGGCGAGCCTGCTCCGATACATAAAACTATTTGCAATACTTGTTTTCAAACTCGCGAACGGCGTTTTTGATCGTAATATCGATCCTGCGGTCACAGAACTGTTTTATATGCTCCGGTATTTCGTGATAAAACGCCTCGGCGATACCTCCGGCGATGCACGCCTGCGTGTCAGCGTCACCTCCGAGTGAAACGGCGTTTCTGACGGCGCTTTCGTAATCGTGCGATTCAAGAAATGCGATAATCGCGGGCGGAACGCTGTACGACGCGCGGCTGTCGAAAACGTGCGTTTCATGGAGCGTGGAAAGCGGCGATGAAAGGTCATAAAAACGGTTTTCAATATACTTTTTGATATCGTCTTTTGACCCGCCGTCCAAAGCGATCCTGACTGCGGCGGCGACAACCATCGCTCCTGTGATCGCCTCGCGGTGATTGTGAGTCGGATAACAACTCGCTTTTACCTGAAGCATCATTTGGTCGAAATCCTTATATGCGTAAGCAATGGGAAAAACGCGCATGGCCGCGCCGTTAGCATAACTTCTGTTCGTTTTCGCAGACGGATCACGCGCCCATTCGGAAAACATATTTCCGAACCCGGCGTGCGGGACATAGGAGTAAAATTGCCGATACTGCGCTCCGTACTGCATTCC
>JAFXWT010000306.1 GCA_017542695.1 Clostridia bacterium | reverse complement strand
CGCATAATGTCCAGAATTTTACCTGCTTCTTTGCCCCACGTGATGTCGGAGGACAGTCTGTAAACGTACTTTCCGTTCTTCTGTACGACGCGAACGGCGTATTCGGTCCGTTCGGTTGCAAGATCGATCAGACGCTGAGCGTCTCCTATATCGTTATCCGCCAGATCACGAAGCGGCTGGAGGTAGGTTTCAAACTTTTCGGAATAGTTCAGCTGATCCAGCAGACGGTCGGCAAGTTTGCCCGCGTTGAACATCGGCATGGCTGACTGATGCGTGTATTCGGCGTATCGGAGGGCACTGACTGCCGAGATCAGCAGAGAGGATCCTGCAGCCGTCCATGAGATCACACTCAGCGCGGAAAGACCGCCGAGGTTTTCGAGCGGATCGGTCAAGCCGAACGCCTTCTCAACAAGGGCGCTGTTGCGCAGAACCTCGCTCGTCAGCGCGGTCTTATCGCCGAACAGCTCGCGGTTGACGCCGTAATAGAGCGAGACGTTATCGAGACCTTCCAGTCCCTCGAACAGGCCGGAATTGTCGGCGCTGAATTCTGCGAACGCATCGCCGACGGTCGCGCCGATCTGCACGAGCACCGATACGGAAAGAAAGTCGATGGCGGCGATCTGTCCGTCGGTCAGGGTGCTGATCATCGGATAGAGAACGGAGACGTTTCCTCCGCTGACGTCCTCATACGGCTGAGTGAAGAAATCGTACATCGTGCCTTCGCCGTACGGCATCTCCCTCAGCACGTGGTAGATACCGTCAAACGAATGATCTGCCGCCTCCTCCGCAAGTGCGGCGCTGTTCTCCATCGAGCCGGTATAATACGGAAGCATATCTTCGGCGTTCATCAGATCGATCTCGGTTTTTTCTTCCGCGTCGAGGTCGAACCCGGTGAGATCGCCGACGTCGATATCATCCGCGTCCGTCGGCACAGGCTCCGCTTCGGATAAGTAGCGGTCGTAATCCAATAGACCCGTACGAAGCTCGTCCCAGCCGCCGAGGATCTTCTTCGCGGCGTCATCGTACAGCGACGCCATCTCGCGGCTCGCGTCCGTAGGACGTACTCCCGCCTCGGCGTACTTGGCGTCAAGCCCGTCGGGGCCGAGTTCTGAAAGGCGCTCCAGCCACGTCGTTTCACTCGTGTCCGCCGCCATGGCGAGCGTCTGCTCGATAAGCATAATGATCTGCGCGTTGCCCTGCATCATAGCGGTCGTGAGATCCACGGTCTTTGCCCTCTCCCCGTCGGGAAGGGCCTTGTACTGAGCGTCGGTGAGTCCAAGTTCTTCCTTTGTCGGATTGAGGAGCAGTTCTCCCATCAGGCCCCCGGTGTCGTCCTCGCGGATATTGTTGAGGATCGCAAAGGCATAGTCCGCCTTTGCTTTATTGTTCTCATTGTCGGAATTATAGTTTGCCCGATATTCCTCTATCGTCGCGATAAAGTTGTCGATGAACGGCTTTACCTGGCTGTCGCGGTACTTATTCATCAGCGCCTCATCGTCAGAGAACGAGTAGCCGCCGTTCATGTTCATCACGGCGAGATCGGTGATCGCCTCGTTCGGATCCGTGGTGGTCTTGTAGCCGAGGTAAACGTACTTTTCGGTCTTGTAGATGCTCCCCGCGCCCTCGTTGAGGTTGCGGTCGAGGACGGTGAAGCCCTCGTCGGTCAGAGCTTTCTTCGCTTCTTCAGCGGTCTCGCCCATACCGACCATCACTTCGCTGACGTAGACGACGGACTTTTCCGCCGCGAACACTTGAAGAGGCACGTTCAGCGCGATCACAAGAGAAAGCAAAAGCGAGATCAGTATACGGGATTTCATTCTTTATTCTCCTTCACGCTTTGCCGTCGGGCGTTATGCCTCGGCGGTCGTTTTTTTCTTCTTGATCCTAGAGGCGGCGACTGCTCCGAGCGCCGCGCCGACGGCGGCTCCGCCCGTTCCGACCAGAGCGAGAGCTCCGCCGGAGAACGTGCTGGCGGCGTCGGAGGGGGTCGCGGGGGATTCAGTCTTATAAT
>JAFXWT010000305.1 GCA_017542695.1 Clostridia bacterium | reverse complement strand
GTTCGAGTTCTTCCTGTTCGACAAATGCACGTTTATTTTCCAAGGGTTCAACGACGTGCTGTGCAAGATCATCCCCGTCGTCGAGCCGACAGTCGAGCGATACGTCGCCACGTGGTCGGACTACAAAGACGTGATATTCACGATAGGCACAAAGCAGTTTTGGTATTTTAATATGTATACCATGCTGTTCATCTTTATGCCGATACTGAACGAGGGGCTGAAAAAGCTCGACAAGAAGCGCCTCGCGGTGCTGTCGTTTGTCCTGTTTGTCGCGGCGAGCGTGTATAAGACGATCGTCAATACGGATATTTTCGTCATGGGCGGCGGGTACAGCGCGATGTGGCTCATAATCATGTACGTATTCGGCGCGACGGCGAAAAAATACTACGACGACGGCTTCCGCCCGAACAAGCTCCTCTGCATACTCGGATTTTTCGTCTGCACGGGCATATCCGCGGGGTTCAGGTTCCTGTTCGATTATCTCTATTCGATACACCCCGAGGAGGAGAAATTCCACGAGCTGAACGACATTCTGATAAGCTATACGGGCCCGTTCGTCGTGATCGGATGTGTGTTGCTGCTGTTCGCGTTCATGCAGATCAGACTTCGCACGAAAGCGGGCAAAAAGATTACGCTGTTCTTATCGGCCGCGTCGTTCGGGATATACATCATCCACGTTCACACGGCGATATGGGATAATTATCTCAAAACGAGATTTTACCGCTACGCATACGAGCCGACGTGGAAGATGCTGCTTTACGTTTTCGTGACGCTGATCGCGCTCTATCTGTTCTTCGCGGCGCTTGAGCTCGCGCGGATATATCTGTTCAAGCTGACGCGCTTCGACAAGCTGATCGACCTGTGCGGAGACGGGATAACGAAGCTGACGCACAAGCTTTTCATCGACCGCGCGGCGAAAAAAGCCGCGGTCGCGGCAGGAAGCGCGGTTGCGGCGGCGCCGAATGACGCGCCGATTTCCGACGACAAGCAGAACGAAAAATAAAAATATATCACCGCGGCGTTTGCCGCGGTGATATATTTTTACATAAACTTTCAGTTTTTCGTGATCTTGTATTCTTCCCTGTCGAAATCGACCTCGACCACCGTTCCGTCGGAGAACGTCGTCCTCTGGCGGCGGTAGTCGTCCGACAAAAATTCGTGGCTCACCATCTCGCACAGCGCGAGCTTTTCGGCGCTTTCGCACGCGAATTTGACTTCGGCGATCTGCTCCTTTGTCGCGTCGATCGGGCAGTAGACGGGGTCGCCGTTAAGGATCGCGTGTGTGTACGCGCCGTCCTTTCCCGAAATGCCGAACCCGCCGAACTGACCGCGAAGACCTATCCACGGTATTACAACGCAGTCGTGATACACAAGGTTCGTCAGCGGTATCGGTATGCCGCGCGATTCCGCCGTCTGTCTGTCGCTGAGACTCGACGTGTAGTACGGCGCGTGGTGGCACAGCACCATCGACGGCAGAAGGCAGTCGATTATCTCCTCTGACGACGGGATGATTCCCTTGTCGGTCAGAATGTCAAAGCAGTGCATCCTGTCCTTCGCGCATTGCTCCCTCGTCGTCGGGTGGTCGGGATCGAAGCACTCGTCGAGATCGGCTATCGAGAAAACGTCGAGATACGACGCCTCGATCTTGATGCCGAGCTTGTCGAATTCCGCGTAATTGCGGCGCACGTAGTCGACGGCGCGCGTTGAGCAGAGATACGTGTGAGCGCCGCCCGCCCAATACGTCTTGTAGGGGTACTTTCCGCCCGGCTTCATCGTCGCTTCGCTGTACGAAAAATCGGGCGCGTCGAGGTAATAGTCCCTGTATTGATCGTGAACGCCGAAGATGTATCCGAGAGAGCGCGTCGTTTCGGAGAGCTTCTTCATTCCCTCCGCGCCGCCCGCTTCCTCGCTCGGCGGGAAAGGCGACGGGTGCAGGTTGTCGTAACCGCGCACTCCCCATCCGTCAAAATGCGTGTACGCGCGCTCGACTCCCCTCGCTTTCAGCGCTTTGAGTTCCTCTCCTCTTTGAGCAAACGTGAAATAATAATCGTTCTTTTCCGGGTGCTCTTTGTCGTAGAAATTACACGCCGGCTGAACGTGAGTCGAAATCTTCGTGTGGATTATCGGGCAGCCGATGAGCCGCGCGACGTTCGGGTTACGGGCGATCTTTTCTTTCAGCGTCACGAGCCGCCCGTTTTCCTTGACGTAATCGCGGTAGCACTTTGCGATCACGTTGTAATCGCACGGCTCTCTGAAACGGTAGATCATCTTTCTGATGTACGCCATTTTCCCGAGCGACGGGCGGAAAAGCGGCACTATGCGGTCGTCGTCGAGCTGATATTTCGCGTCATATGGCGTATCGAAGATCGCGGCGTAGCCCGCGCCGTCTCTGACCTGCCCGTAAAGCGGCATATACGCGTCGCGGCCGAAAATGTCGCCGATAGCTATCTTTATCTTCGTCCCCGCGGGAACGAGCGTTCCCTGCATCCGCGGGAGCACGGTGTACCCCTCGCCGACTTTTGCGCCGAAGTCAAACGGCGCGGGATACGATACGTTCTCGATCTCGCACATTTCGTCGCCGTCAACGCGGCACTCGAATATTATGTCCTCCGTCGTTCTGTCGACGTAAACGTGAGTCATCACCGATATTTTCGTCCCGGGGATGTCAAAAAACGATCTCACGCCGTCGAACGTGCCGCTCGTTGAAGGTTTTACCTCACGCGGCGCGGGAAACTCCACCACCTCGCCCGAGGCAAAGCGGATAAACGGCCGCTTTGTCATCGTCCACGTTTTTCCCGACGCGAGCACGACGGCGACGGTGACGTTATCAGCGTCGACTCTGACCGTATGAGTGCTGTTTTTGATCTCGTAAATAGACATAATAATGGCTCCTTTTTGTTGTAAATACGCAAAAAAGCCCTTTGAAAAGGGCTTTTTGAATTGCTTTATCAGTCGCTGATAAACGGGAGAAGCGCCATGTGGCGTGCTCTCTTTATCGCCTGCATAACTTCGCGCTGATGCTTAGCGCACGTCCCCGTTACTCTGCGGGGAAGGATCTTCGATCTCTCGGAAATGAACTTTCTGAGGCGAGCCGTATCCTTGTAGTCGATCTTCTCGATGTTTTCCGCACAGAAAGCGCAAACTTTCTTTCTCTTGCGAACGGCATTTGCGCCCGCGGAAAATTTCTGTTCTTTATCCATTGTATTATCCTCCTGTCAGATTTTTGTTCGCAGTTCAGAACGGAAGATCTCCGTCCTC
>JAFXWT010000304.1 GCA_017542695.1 Clostridia bacterium | reverse complement strand
TTTTCGATATTCTGTCCGCCTTTTCGTTATCCGTCAGTCTTTGCGCGAGAACGTGACCGCCCGGCAGATTATCCGAAAGGAATTCCCCGGCCTCGGCGACAAGTCCCAATTTCAATTTTTCGGCGAGCGCCATGTCATCGCATTCGACCGAAAGGAGCATTGTGTTTCTGTCTTCGGAAAGATAGCCGCCTTTCATGATCAGACCGAGCAGGTCGCCGATCTTTACGTTTTTGCTGTCGGACAAAGCGCCGCTGTCGGACAACAGGCGTTCGGCGTCCGCGTTTTCCGCGGATACCGACGTGATCTTTCCGCCCCGTGAAACGTCGAGCGAAAAACTCGGATTGACGTCAAGATAAACGCGAGCCGCGACGTTGTCCGCCCCGCCTTTTACGGCAAAACCGACTGCAAAAGCGGACACGACGGCGATCATTGCAAAGGCAGCAACTTTGAGACGGGCGCGGTTTCTTTTTTTCCTCGCGCCCGGCTCCGCGTATCGGACGACGTCGGGGTCGACGTCGTTCATAGCATAGATCAGGGAACCGTTTTTCATATTTCAAACCCTTCCTTCTTCAAATACTGTTTGAGCTTCTCGCGCGAACGGAACAGAGACGATTTGACGCTGTCTTCGCTCATTCCGAGGTCGGATGCGATCTCTTTGACCGTTTGAAAGTACCAGTATTTCTGGACGAACACGCATCTCGATCTCTTTGAGAGCGTTTTAAGAAAGCGCCCGAGAGCGTCCCGAAGGGCGATCTCATCCGTGCAATCTTCGTCGGAGCCGAGTACCCCGTCAAGTTCTTCAAACGCGAGCGCGGCGCGGCCGCCTCCGCGTTTTTCCGCCGTTCGTTTTTCAAGCTGCTTGAGCGCGGTCTTCCGGCACACCGCGCCCGCGTATGAACGGAGATCGGCGGGCGAGTTGGGAGGGATGCTGTTCCACAAGCCGAGGTATGTGTTGTTGACGCACTCTTTGGCGTCTTCCTCGTCGTCAAGGATGCTGCGCGCTATGAAAAGGCAATAAGATCCGTATTTTTGCTGCGTTTCGACGATCGCGCGCTCGTCTCGTTCCGTAAAAAGCGATACTATCTTACCGTCTTTCATTTGAACCGTACGTTCCTTTCTGCGTTTGATGCTCTACACTACAAATACGGAAAAGCTCCCCAAAGGTTACGGAGCAAAGAAAAAACAGGCCGATTTTTTATCAGCCTGTTTTCGTGTTTATCCGATTTTGGTGACTTTTCCCGGCTCGGCGACGAAGACCTCGCGGTCCGCCTCGAACCAGACGGGTGTCGCCGAAGGATTGTATACCGTCGTGCAGTCGGTCGAGAATTTCAGCCCCCGGACCGCCTGCATATAGTCGTAGATCTCGATACCCGTCGCGTACCAGACGTCGTCGTTGCCGGAGATCTTTCCGAGCATACGTTCAAGGCTCTGCCACTTTTCCTCGCTCGAGAACTCGTAGCTGTGACCCCAGATATAGAAGAGGCGCATGAAGTCGTAATTCATCGGCGCGAAGAATTTGTCGAGAAGCCCCTCGACCTCAGACCAGTGACAGGTCGGATCCCACCTCATATAGTCCTCGGGAAGACCGAAGGCGTGAGTGTCGCCCGCCGTGCGCGAGTATTCCATACCCGCGGCGCGAAGAATGTTTATCACCCTCGTGTCGAAGCTTGCGAACGGGTAGGACATACTGCGGACGGGGTAGCCGCACCTCTCTTCAAGGAATTGTTTGTTCAGAAGACATTCCTGAAGGATCGCCTCCGTCGGCTGCCACTTCGGGAACGGGTGGTGCAGAAGGTGGCAGGAGATCTCGTGCCCCTCGTAAAGAGTTTTGTAGTCATCGGGATCGACGAGCCGCTCGACCTTGTAGCCGCAGCTTTCGAGAAAACCGGGGGTGCTTATGTGGAAC
>JAFXWT010000303.1 GCA_017542695.1 Clostridia bacterium | reverse complement strand
TCTCCCATGTGCCTGCCGTAACGATACGTCCGCCCATGTAATCTGACTGAGGAACATCTACCGTAATGCTGTAAATGCCGCCGTTGTTTTCCATCGAGAACGATGTGTCGGAGTTCGACCAACCGTTCCATGCGCCGACGAATATATAGCCCGTCAGCGAGAACAGAGCGTTGATCTTGTTGTAGTAGTTGTCGAGAGCTGCCTGGAGGCCTGCTTCGTCTGTAGCCGCCTTGACGTCATCGGCGATGACCTTGCCGATATCCCACCACGAGCCGTGCATCGACTTCTCGGGAACTGCGTACTGCGACTGAGCGAAGAGTGCGACAAGTCCGGGGTTCTTCTTGACCGCTTCGGACTGCTGAGCCTCGAGGTTCGACGGACCCCAGGAATTCTGATTGAAACGATCCATCTGGCACTCGTAACCCGTGAGGTACTGAGCGAGTTTGTGGAGAACCGCCTGTCTTGTAGCGTCTGTCTGCGGTTTTACACCCATGAGCTTGCAGCCCGCGAAGGAGCCGAGGTGATATTCTTTGCCGTCAACCGTGAATGACGGAAGATCCGTAACGCCCATGTTGTCGCCAAGGATGTTCTTGACTGTTTCATAGTCCCAGATACCCGTTACGACGATAGCCGCGCCGCTTGCGAATTCACTTCCCTTTGAGGAGCTGAGGTGATATTCGGAATCAACGAGTTTTTTCATTCCCTTTACGGAAATGAGACCGTTCGGAGAATTGAACGTGTCGTTTACGGAAACGAAGTTGCCCTCGCTGTCAGTCGTCCATTCGCATACGCATCCCGTTGCGAAGAACCACGATGCGAGATACCAAGCGCTCGAATTTGCCTCGAACGCGAAATACTTCTTTGCGTTTTCGCAGTCCTTTACCAGTTTTTCAAGGCTGTCAACGTCAGCGTCCGGAATGACGCTCTTGTCGTAATACATAAAGTAGCCGTTGTCTGCCGTGAGCGGATAAGCGTAGAGGTCGTCTCCCGCCTTGCCCGCCGCGACGACGCCCGCGGAGTTCTCGGATGTTACCTTTTCAGCAGCCGCTTTGCCGAGTTTGGCAAGCGCGCCCGCCTGAACGAGACGTGCGAACTGGTCCTGAGCGAAGCAGAAGATGTCGCCGCCCGCCTCAACGTCCGTTATCATATTCGTAGCGGCAACAGCCTCGGAAACGGGCTCTACCGTAGCGTTGATAACGATACCGTCCGTGTTCGTCTCGTTGAACTTCTTGATCTGTTCTTTTGTAAGATCGACCATGAGTTCACTGACCCAAACGGTGATGTTGTACGTTCCCGCAAGCGCGCTTGTCGGCGTTGTGCCGCCCTGTGTGCTTGCGGGTGTCGATCCCTCAGCGGGTTTTTCGCCGCACGCGCAAAGAGCGAGAAGCATCACAAGCGCGAGGACCAAAGCTATAATGCCTTTGAATTTCATAAAAATTCCTCCATGTGTTAAATTTATCTTTTTTGGCTTACGCCAATTGGAATCAGATGATACTGTTTCCTGTTACTCTATATTGTACAAAATTTTCTTTTATTTGTCTATTATAAAAAACGGAGAATTTTGATGTTAATATTTATGGAAAATCACAAAAATCCTTGATCATTCCCATTTATTCCCTTATTTTTCCGAGTTGAGCAGCGCGTCGTCGATCTTCCCCCAAGCACCGTTTCCCTCACCCTCGCACTTGACGTAAATGCCGACGGTGAGCGTATGACCTTCATTATATTCGATTTCGTGAATGACACCCGTGTCCCATTCATTGTATACGGTGATCTTCATCGGCTGCGTCCTGACGATCTCACCGTCGATCTTGACGTACGAGTAAATCTCCGCGTCGCCCGCGTCGCCGCCCATTATCGAAACGGAAAACTTGTATTTCCCCGTCGGCAGATCGTGCGCGTCCTGTTCGAGCGTGAACTCGACGCTGTCCTTCGCGTCGCTCCAGAAGTGCATGTGGTACTCGCCCGTCATCGAATCAGTCGCCTTCTTCTCGACGTAAAGCTCCTTCGCGCCGCCCATGTCGTTAAGCTTCCACAACGCGAGATCTCCGCTCTCAAAGCTGTAATTGTCGAGGAAATTGAATTCGACCATTGAAATGTAGCAGCGCGCTTCCCTGCCTTCCGCGTCGCCCGTGATCGTATATTTCGCAACGCCGCCGGCACGCATCTTCGCGTAGTCCGCGTCGGTAACGTTCCATGTCACGTCGACCTCGCGTTTTGAGTCGTCCGTCATCACGGCGTTTACTTTGGACGGAAGAACGATATCTCCGTTCAGGTCGACTATAAGATTCACGTCCTCTATCGCGTCGGGAACGGGCGTGACTTCGTTTCCGTATCTGACGAGATTGAACACGCGCAGCGATTCGAGCGGCTTTCCGTCCGCGTCGAAGAACGCCTGATTGTCGACGGCGCACCCGCCGTAATACTTGCCCGCGTCGGCGGGATCGTACTCGGCGGCATAGCTCGACGCCCATCCCGAACCGTATTTTTCCCAAATCTCATGGTTTTCTTCCCATGAATTCTTGCCGACGCTGATCCACGTTCCTTCCCAGTATACGACGCCGATGCCGTTTTTAGTATTTGCGATAGTGTCGATAACATTACGCACAGAATTTGCCTGTCCCTGTACCGTATAGGGATACGGCTTTGTCACAGCCGAACCTTCGCCTATCGTGTTGCCCGAAAAATCGCTGTCATCCGGCGTGAATGCGTACGACGTTTCCATCACCATGACTTTTTTTCCGTACGTTTCGGCAATATCGGTCAGAACACCCGAAAGATTTTCGAGCGTTCCGTGCCAATACGGATAATACGACGACGCGAACACATCGTAATCGAGATTATAATAATTAAGTCGCCATGCGTAATCGGCGTAAGCGCCCGCTTTTTCGGGATTTGCGAAATGGACGGCGACAAGCGCTTCGGGGAACACTTCCCTTGTGGCTTTCGAGCCCGCGCCCATGAGA
>JAFXWT010000302.1 GCA_017542695.1 Clostridia bacterium | reverse complement strand
GGCATACCCGTCGACTCCAACGCTGGGATTCTCTATCTGATCCTTTGCGTCGTAGGTCTTTCCATCGTTTCGACGGCTCTTCTCCAGTCAGAGCTCAACAAGATCGCGGAGTATCACGGCGCACCGAGGCCTTGAATACAAAGAGAAGAAATAAAGTGATACGAATCGCCCTGATCCTCTTCGGGATCGGGGCGTTGTATGCGCTTATTATCCGCCTTACCGGGATCGGCATACCGTGCCCGATAAGGCACATTACGGGGATCATGTGCCCCGGCTGCGGCACGACCCGAATGGCGATGTCGATCTTGAAGCTCGACTTCGCCTCGGCTTTCCGATATAACTCGGCGGTATTTTGTATGATCCCGCTCATGGCGGCGACTGCGGCGAGATATTCGTACGTTTATATAAAAACCGGGAAGGTGCGCGACAGATTTGCGGGTACGGCGGTATGGATAATGATAGCCGTTTTGCTGATCTTCGGCGTGTTGAGAAACATATTGTGACGGGAAACGCGGATAATTCTTCCGAACGGAAAAAACGAAAACTGCGGCGGTGAACGATTTGAAACTTACATATTTCAATATACAGCGCTTCTGTCTTCGCGACGGGCCGGGGATCAGGACGACGCTCTTTCTCAAAGGGTGTCCCGTGAACTGCATCTGGTGCCACAACCCGGAGGGCAAGAGCTCAAAGCCGGAGCTGCTGTTCTTTGAGGACCGATGCGCGTCATGCGGAGCGTGCCTCGGGCTTTGCCCGGCTCGCTCGATCGCAGACGGTAAGATCGCCGTCGATCGCGCTTTATGTACTGCGTGCGGAAAGTGCGCGGACATTTGCTTGAACGACGCGTGCGAGATATGCGGCAAAGTCGCCGACGCTGAGGAAATATACGCCGAGCTGATACGGGATAAGTTATTCTTCGACACGTCAGGCGGCGGGATAACGCTCTCCGGCGGCGAGCCGCTTTATCAGGCGGAGGCGGCGCTTTATCTTGCAGAGCGCGCCGCGGCGGACGGGATACCGTTCGCCGTCGAGACGTCGGGCGTCTGCCCTCGCGACGTTCTGCTGCGCCTCGCGTCTCTCGGCGCTTTGTTCCTTTACGACCTGAAGGGAGCTGACCCGGAACGCCATCTGAAAAACACCGGCGTCGCTCTTTCGCTCGTCACGGAAAACCTCGACGCGCTGACGGACGCGGGCGCCGACGTTATTCTGCGTTTGCCTATAATACCTGGTTACAACGACTCGGAGAACGATCTGTCTTTGATGAGGAAGCTCCTTTCGCGCTATGCCGGAAAGGTCAGGCGCGCGGAGATAATGCCGTTCCACAGGATAGGTATCGGCAAAATGAATTCTCTCGGATTTGACGCCGGAGACCTTAAATACGTCCCGGACGGGAAAAGTATGGTTGACGGGTGGCGCGAAATCCTGTCCCGCAGCGGCGTCACAGTCATTTCAAATTGAGTCTGATCGAGGTTATTTATGGAGATCATCATCTATACGGCGAGCGTGACGCCCCTTACGGACGCGGCGCTCTTCGGTAAATATCTTTCTTCCGCGCCGGAATGGAGAAGAAATTCCGTCCTTCTTACATCGCGCGACGGAGCGAAGCGGCTCTCTCTCGGCGTTTCCGCGCTCTTTGCCGCCGCCTGCCG
>JAFXWT010000301.1 GCA_017542695.1 Clostridia bacterium | reverse complement strand
ATGCTTGCCGTCAAACTCGAACGGCCGGAAAACAGCGGAGGACGAAACGTACAGATTGGAAAAAACCTGATTTGCCATACCGTGAACCTCAAACGCCGAGTGATGCGAAACGTAAGCGTCGGGCGAAATATGCGCCACGATCTGATAAGGGTTGCACACCGGCTGTCCGGTTTCAAGACTGATCGCAACGTAAAGATTCCGACGGACAGATGCGATCCAGCCCTTCTTCTTATAGGAATACAAAAGACTGTCTGCCGTGCGGATGTTCCCGGTTATCCCGGCGACGTCTTCACGGCTGAAAGCTCCCATCTTCAAAAGCGTGACGTAATGTTCCATTGTTAAACCTCCACGTTGTAAGCATTATATCACAAAATTCTTGGGAATTCAAGTACTATGCGTGAATTTTCAAAGAATAGCACCGTTTAAAATTGCTCTAAAAATTTTTTTGAAAAAATTTTTACGGCTTGCATTGCCGTCTACTGCCGAACATGGAAAAATACGGCGTTTGAAAGGCGCGGAAAACCGTGCGACAGAGCCATTATGTGCCACTTGTGCGCTCTTGATAAAATTTGAAAAAACCCGTAATATTACAGTGAAGACAACAGAAAAAACACCGTCAGCGTTTAGCATGATTTGAACTTGAAGAGTACGGTTCGTTTTGCTATACGTTGGTGGTGTTTTTTCAAATCCATATAAGATTTTGTTTCACCGCTGATATTCGTTATCCGCGGGATTCAAATAATACAGATTTTAATTATATGAAGGAGAGTTTGATAATGAAGGAACCGTAGCAGAGGAAAACAAAAAGGATTCCGCCGAGGCGGAACCGAACAGGGCGACGGCAAGCGCGTAATAGCCGGCAACCGGATTCACTAACGAGAGCAGAGAGGCAAGACCTCGGTGAAGCGATCGGAAGGAACGCCGAAAAAAACGCTCTTTATCGCTTTGAGCGTTCATGAGGAAAACCAAAAAGCGAAAACCTGTATCGGTGAGGACGAAAATAGTAAATCGAACGTTTGAGCATAAGATTTTCGTTCTCGGATCACGGGCTTTCAAAGGCAGCTTTCGTCGTGCATAAGGCAAATCGGAAAGCTCCCGCCGAGAAACACCGACTGAGTTCGGGATTCGGCGCCGCGCAGTCCATTGCGGGCACCCTTGCTTCAAGGGTATGCGCACGGCGTCCGCCGCAAGGCGAGCGCCAAGTACTAACCTCCTTACGGGATCCGATGATATTACTTTTGAAATGATTTTCCGTATGAGATGCGTTTGGGGAGTCGGAGGTCGGCTCGGAAGAGCCGGTCGGAGACGACCGAGCCGTGGGGTTATCGCTTCGATATGATATATGACAAATGACTGTCGGTTCGAGATTAACTGTCATTTATCGTTTCGAGAGCGGAGTCGTTTTTATTGAGCGAACGAAGTGAACTCAATAGAAACGACTCCCGGAACACCTTTCGGGAGTCGGGACGTCAAGGCATACTGCCCCATCTCAATGTGGAAAAACAAAGAAACGGATCTGATTTTACAGCTCGGTGGAGTATGCCTTGACGCTGTCTTTTCGATATGAAGAAGGATTATCCACATCGAGATGATAAAAGATTTGAGATGATGCTCGTTTTTTTATCCCAAAAAGGTGTCAACCGATTATCTCTTCGATATGACGCCGGACTGTCGTTTCGAAATGACGGCGCGAAATTTTCGTCCTGAAATAATCAAAAATTTTCGTGACGAAAAGATTGTTTTCTTGAAACGGCGTAAAAAACGCACCCATATTGAAATTGAATTTTCGTACAGAAATTTCCGCGCGGATTTATTCCACGGTCCGCTTGACAACGAGCCTCCGGCGGCGCGGATATGGACAGGCGCCGGCAGGGGTATGGCTTCGCCTCCCGCCTGTCGGACGAAAAAGTCTACCGCACCGCCCACTCATTGATCAAGCGGCTTTCGCGGCATAAAGCCCGCCGCGGAATAATACATAAGTTTTTCGTCACGAGCCCATTTACGACATTCAGGACGAAAATTTGAATCATCAATGGATTGTTTTCTTGAAATAGAACCAAAATGATTCGTAAATTGAAAATATAAGATCGTTTTTTTGTACGGAAATCGCCAAGCGATCGACGTACTGAAAAATAT
>JAFXWT010000300.1 GCA_017542695.1 Clostridia bacterium | reverse complement strand
GATTTTTCAAACATCGTTCAAAAGGTGAAAAAAGCGTTTACGGATAAGGATATGCTCCATCTCGGCGCGGGCGGATGCGGCGTTTGCAAAGTGTGCTCAAAGCGCGACAATCTACCGTGTCGCCATCCCGATCGCGCCGTCGCTTCGCTCGAAGGATACGGCGTCTATGTTTCAAAGCTCGCCGCGTCGGCGGGGATGAAGTACATAAACGGGCAGAATACCGTCACGTATTTCGGCGCGGTATTTTTCCGCGTTTAGACACGGAGGATGATATAAATGAAATCCGCGAGCGTCACCATCGACGGAATTAAGCAAAAAATCGTTGTCGGAACAAGAGTTTCCGACATTATGGATATGCCGCTCCCGTGCGGCGGACACGGCAAATGCGGCAAGTGCCGCGTACTTGCAAAGGGCGCGCTGTCGCCAACCACGGCGACGGAAAGCGAGCGCCTCACACCCGCCGAGCTTGCTCGTGGAGTGCGTCTCGCGTGTCAGACAAAAATATGCGGCGATTGCACGATCGCAACTATTTCGGACGCTGTCACCGATAGTCAGATACTTACCGACGCACGCGCTGAAGTCGCGGCGCCATCACCGCTTTTCAAAAAATACGGCGTGGCTGTCGACGTCGGAACGACGACGCTTGCCGCAGAACTTTTCGCCGTGGACGGAACGCTTCTTGCCGAGTGCGGACGGCTGAATCCCCAGTCTGTCTGGGGCGCCGATGTCATTTCTCGCATCGAAGCTTCGATGAATGGTGAATCTGAAAAAATGGCAACCGCAGTTTGCAATTCTATTGATGAAATTATGAATGAACTCGCCGCGAGTGCGGGCGTGTCGACAGATGATATCGACGGGCTCGTGATAACGGGAAACACCGCGATGCTCCATTTTTTGACCGATACGTCGCCCGAGCCGCTGTCGCACGCGCCTTTTGAAGCGAAACGCCTTTTCGGCGAGACGCTGACAGCGGAAGAACTCGGACTCAAATCGACTGCCGGCAACACGAAAATATATCTCCCGCCGTGTATCGCCGCGTTTGTCGGCGCCGACACCGTTTGCGCTTTGCTCGCTACGGATCTTATGTCTACGGAGAATGCACTGCTCGCCGACATCGGCACAAACGGCGAAATGGGACTTTGGCACGACGGAAAGTTGTCTGTCTGCTCTACGGCGGCAGGGCCGGCGTTTGAGGGCGTCGGGATATCAATGGGAATGAACGGATCGGGCGGTGCGATCGACCGTGTGGCGCTTGACGGCGACAAACTCGTGCCGCATGTCATCGGAGACATTATGCCGCGCGGGATCTGCGGAAGCGGACTTATCGACGCCGTGGCGTGCCTTATCGAAAGCGGAGCGCTTGACGAAACGGGACTTCTCGACGACGATCCGGTCGAGATCAGCGCCCCCGTTTGCCTCACTCAACACGACATAAGAATGGTGCAGCTCGCAAAAAGCGCCATATGCGCGGGAATCGTAACTCTTCTTCACGAAGCCGCGCTTGACGAGGACGACGTCGCCGTCTTTCACATCGCAGGCGGCTTCGGGAGTTATCTCGATATCAAAAGCGCGGGGAAGATCGGCCTTATCCCGCCTGCGCTTTGCGATAAAGTCATAATAGACGGCAACGCCGCGCTCGGCGGAGCCGCAATGCTGTTACTCGATAAAAACAAGATGGCTCGCGCGGCGGAGATCGCAAAAGAAGCCGCTGTCGTCGATCTTGCGATAAATCCCGTTTTTGTCGAAACTTACATGACGGGAATGATGTTTTGAAATAACAAGAAAGTGAGATAAAACCATGTCAAAAAAGATCACATTGCTTGACGGAGCGGTCGGTACTACATTATGGAGCATCGCAGAGGCGCACGGAGTCGAAAAAGTCCCCGTGTGGCGATACAACATAGAGCACCCGGAATTTGTCGAAGAGCTGACGAGGAAATATCTTGAAGCCGGCTCTGAAATAATCCTGACAAACACATTCGGCGCGAACGGTCCGTCGGTCAAGCACTCATCGGACTATTCAGTCAAAGACGTCGTTACCGCAGGAGTAAAAATAACGAAAAAAGTGACCGACGGCACAGGAGTCAAGGCGTGCATGTCGGTCGGTCCGCTGTCACAGATTCTTGAACCGTACGGCGATCTTGAAGAGGACGAATGCCGCGAAATATATAAGGAAATGATCGACGCGGGCGTCAAGGCGGGATGCGATATGATAATGGTCCAGACATTCATGGATCTTTCGATGATGAAGATCGCCGCCGAAGTAGCAAAATCATACGGACTCCCTGTATTCTGCTGTATGACTTTTGAAAAAGCGGGCAAGACGATGTTCGGCAATTCGGTCGAGGACACGATTGAAGAGCTTGTACCCCTCGGCATTGACGCGATAGGGCTCAACTGCTCTCTCGGACCCGATCTCGCGCTTCCTATAATCAAGGAATTTGCGGAGAAAACAGACCTTCCGATAATTTTCAAGCCCAACGCGGGAAAGCCGATACTCGCCGCCGACGGAACGACGTCGGCGACTTACGGCGCTTTGCAATTTGCCATAGACGTTAAACCCGCGCTTGAATACGTGAGGTACATCGGCGGTTGTTGCGGAAGCGACGCAACGTATATCAAAGAAATCAAGAAATTGCTGTAAACATCAAAAAACACTCGATTTGCATCGCAAGTCGGGTGTTTTTTATATCTGTGTCGGTTTTTGTCAATCTCCGGATTGCGAAACGCCGAAACCGATTCCTCCGGCAACCGCCGCGTCGTTTGCGTTCTTTCTGTCCGTGATGTTGTCGATTGCGATGACAAGGGCGACGAGGAACGCCGTGTCGAAGCCGTCTTCGGCAGTCAGAACATACGAGTCACGCAGAGATACCTTTCTCGCAACGTGACCGATCTCACGTCCGTCGAGGAGTATTCTGTAATTGAATTGGAAAATATTTCCGACGATTTCGATATTTCCGAGATCAGATGTTACGAAATATCTGTCGTGAAGCGAAAAGATCTTTCTTCTGAGCTCGGCCTTTACGTTCTCCTGGGGATCAAGAACGAACGCCCTGTACGTGAAAAGGCGCCAGAATTTGTTGCGGATGACGTACTTGGTGTTGCCGTTAATATCGTTGAGAAATTTCTTTCGTGTGAAAGAGAAGATTTTTCCTTTTACAACGAAAACGTCGTTTCCGTTCGTGTCCTTCACCTCGGACGAGCCGCCGAGCGATATCCACTTGTTTCTGATTAAAAGTTCCATGCTGTGACCTCCATTGTTTTATTTGTCGCTTAAATTATACCATGCTTTTTTGTATTTTGTAAAGATGTTTTTTGAAATTAAAATCGGTATTTTTCAACGGCGTCGAGCGCGTGGCGCGCGTCGTCCTCGTCTTTGGCGTAGTACCAGATAATCGTTTTGGACGATTTGAGCAAGTCCTCCATATTGCAAAGCTCGTCATACGTCGGCGCGACGATTACGTTTTTATTTTCGAGAACGTCGTGATATTTTCTGAACACTTCGACGGCTCTGTCGGAGTTCGGGTCGCTCGAAAGTTCGATAAGGCGTATCTTTTCGACTTTTGCGAAGAGGGGAAGTATCTTCTGCCCTAGCGAGTGCGTGTGCAGCATAGCCATGTCGCATCCCGCGACGCATTTTTCGAGATAGGGAAGGAATAATTCCTCATACGTGTCGGGCGAGACCATTGTAGAAAAGTCGTCTGAGAGCTGTCCCATGCATTTTCCGGGCATCCACATTCCAAATCCCGTCAGCCGTCCGCCCGCGATCTCCGTCGCCTCCGCGCGCTGCAGATCGAGTGTAAAATTAACGGCCTCGGCGCAGAAATCGAGCAGCTTTCCGAGAGCGTCTGGATCGTCGTATATGTCGTAGAAAATGTCCTCGCCGCGCACCGCGTTTGCAATGTCTGACGGACCATCGGCGCCGCGCATTCTGACAGGAATGTACTCGCCCCATTTTTCGCGCAGGTATTTTATCCCGCCCGCAACGAGATGGACCCACATATTGTCCTTATCGAGCGTCAGGTTTTTGCAGTCTTCGATGTCGTCGCATATCTTGTGCTGGAAAGTTGTGTCAGGAGTAAAGTCCACCTTTCCGCCGAGGAACGCCGTATGCTCGGCAATGCCGTACCACGGCGACACCGACGGAATGAAATCGTCGTCGATGCTCTCGTGAAAACGCAAGAATATGTACTCTTTTTCCGCGCGCATATCGAGATATTTTTCCATATCGGCAGGGAAGGAAAAGCTGTTCAGCGGCGGCATTTTCGGGATGTTCAGCGAGTTGCATGAGCGTATCTGTATCAGCGCTTTGCCGACCGGCGCGTCATAAAACGCCGCGGTCCTTTTTGCGATATTTTCGGCTTTTTTATAGTCGTAAGGGATGTATTCCATTTGTGTGCCTTTCGTTTTGCGCCGCTATGTCAGCGCGTGTTCGCTCAAATATAGATTATATGCTTTTTTGCCGTCGTGTCAAGATGGGACGGCGTTTTTTATTTGCCTGACGATCAAAATACATTTTTTGAAAAACGACATTTTCTTCAAAAAAATGTTGGTTTTTCAATGATGTTTTCCATCTTTGCTCCCATATGGACAATATGACGGCCATCGCAGACGGTAATATTCGAATAAAACTCGTTCCAAATGAACGAATATAACTGAAAAAGCACGCGAAAGCGTGCTTTTTCATGGTGGAGGCGAAGGGGCTCGAACCCATGACCTCACGGATGTGAACCGTGCGCTCTGACCGGCTGAGCTACGTCTCCAAGTGAAATAAAGGATATCACAAAACGTATCGTTTGTCAAGATGATATGATATAATGAATAAAAGTTTTTTATAAAAAATATTGATTTTTTCGTTTTGACTATGAATGATATTAAGTAATTTTCTGTAATATTTTATATATTTTCACAATAACTTTCGAAGTAGTCGCCTGACGGATAACAATTCGATGGGTGCGGCATTTTATAAACCGGGATTTGCCGATCGCATCATATCTTTCGTCGATGAAAACGGGATTGAACGTTCAAACGTTGACTTCGGGATATTCATGATCAGGACAGTTATATTTTGCGGCGGTGCCGCAAAGTGATATTATATTCGCCTCCTAAACTGCGCGAAGCGCAATATAACTCGCCGCAGGCGAATATAACTGAAATAACCCTGATTTGTTTGCCAAATCAGGGTTATTTCATGTCTAAGAACTACTAAAAGGTACAAAACCGAACTAAGAACACCAAAAAGTATACCAAAAAAAGTGGCCGATTACCGATTTATCTTGATATTTATCAAAAATATCTTGATATTTGCACATTTTTGTGGTATGCTATTATTGAGAAAATGATATAGGAGGGGTCTTATGGCCGTTGATTATTCAAAACTATGGAAATTGTTAGTTGATAAAAGGATGAATAAATCTCAACTACGTGACGCCGCGCATATTAGTACAAATGCTGTTGCAAAGCTTGGTAAGAATGAAACTGTTTCGCTTGATACATTAGAAAAAATATGTTCTGCGCTACATTGCCGAATTGAAGATGTTGTTGATTTTATCGATCCCGCGGAAACAGGTGATAGCAATATATAATTGCCGTCAGTCAAAAAAAGAATGTTAAATTATTAACGTATTTATATAGGAGTATTCGTCATGGAGCATGAATCAAAAAAACGTGTCGTTACTGGAGAATCGACCACAAATCTCATCTTCTCGGCTTATGTTCAGAACAATGAAGATATTTTCCCAAGAATTTTGGAACTGTATGTGAAAGAGAATGCTTCAGTTGCGGATGTAACATATGGTAAAGGTGTGTTTTGGAAAAAAATAGATTCGAGCAAATATAATCTTTATTTTTCTGATATCAAAACCGGAACCGATTGCCGCAATCTTCCGTATTCAAACAACAGTATGGATTGCGTCGTTCTTGATCCCCCATACATGGAAGGGTTTTATCGTCGAAACAAGGATCACCTTGCTGGCTCTTCGACCCACTCATCTTTTAGAGATGCTTATTCTGATGGTAGTGAGTATCTATCTGCAGAAGGAGGGCCAAAGTATCACGATGCTGTCCTCTCTATGTATTTTTCTGCATGTACCGAAGCAACCCGTGTTTTGAAGAATAATGGGATACTTATAGTCAAGTGTCAAGATGAGGTTAGCGCAAACAAGCAACATCTCACACATGTTGAAATCGTCAACGAATATACTAAACGAGGGTACATTGTGGAAGATTTATTTGTAATGGTACGAAATAACAAACCGGGTGTCAGCAGAATAAAGAAACAGGTTCATGCAAGAAAGAATCATTCTTATTTTCTTGTGTTTAGGAAGTGTTAATCTTCTTCGACAATTTCGTCAAGTAGTTTATAAACGTCCTCGGTAAAAGGGGATTCTAATGGCCATGTTATGTCAATTAGAGATTTTATTAAGTATCCTCTGTCTTCTGCCGGAACATTCCTCGCTCTTTCATTAGGATGAGGAAGGTCTTTGTTCTTTGCAAATGCAAATTTCCATGTATTACCGAACGCATAACAGCTTACTGCAACAATGTCAAATTCTCCAACTGCCAAGCATGTAGTGCTTACAGTATGGCCGTTTGGAAGATGAATTGTCCGCTTGTCACTTGCGTCACATTGAAACTTGCCCTTCCAAATCCCATCCTCGCCTGAAGAAACAGAATTTGTCTGTAGTGATTTTGCTTCAATTTTGAATTCGCGGCCACGATAAACAAAGGATATGTCTCCTTTGCTTTTTCTGTCGTGGTCGTCATATTTTTTTATGTCACTTATTCCTCGGTGACCGTCAAAGAACTTTCTTGCCTTATATTCACTAACATATCCAAAAATAAAGCCTCTCAATGACGGGTTTTCGTCCATGATATGTGTAAGTTCTTCATCTGATATTTGCCATCTATTAAGTATTGACTTTTCTCCTGAAAATGCATTTTTAGGCATAGCACTATCCTCCGTTTTGAAATAATTATAATCCATTAAACAATTCGCTGAGCGTAACGCCCAGTCCATCTGCAATTTTCTTGATATTGCAAATGGCAATGTTTCGCCGTCCTGCTTCGACAGAAGCAAAGTATGTCCTGTCCATTTCGATTTTTAGAGCAAATTTCTCTTGGCTTAAACCGGTCTTTTGCCGGAGCTCTTTGATACGATCTCCCAAATCTTTTGTAATCATTTCGCTTCACCTCATAGTAGGGTATAATAATATTATAGAGCATACGGATTATAAAACAACGGATTATGAGCAACATCTACGCGCTTTTTGCTTTTTCGTCATTCAAATCCCCCCGGATGTAACTTTTTGCTGTTCTTTATTGCCGTAAAGAAACGCAAAAAGTACACCAGAAAAAAGACGCACAAAATTAAGGAAAACGGAAAGTTTGATGGTAAAAATGCTCGTTTTTAGCAGGGGTACCCGCAAAATAGCCCAAAATGCCCCAAAAAATGCAGGTACAACGAAAAGAAACCTCTTTTGTACTGGTAGACAAAAGAGGTTTCTTTTATGGCCTACCCGACAGGAATCGAACCTGCAACCGCCGGAATCGGAATCCGGTACTCTATCCGATTGAGCCACGGGTAGTTATCGTGCAAGTGAGATTATACCACAAATGGCGCAATTTTGGGGCGTTTTTTCGGAAAAATATTATTTTTGTGCAATATTAACAAAAATTCAGATAAAATTTCTCTCGAATTTCTACGAAAAAATATCGGGGAAAAATGAAAAAAATTCAAAAAACTATTGCAAAATCAAAAGAAATGGTGTAAAATAGAAAAGCTTGATGTGCGATGAAGCGGAAGGTTGCCGATAAAATCGGGTAATTTCCGCAGAGTATGTCCGAAAAATCGGGCGGAAATGACAGAACAAGTCTAGGATATTGCGCCGCGTGCGGCGTCAATCCGGATTAAAGCTCATGTGCCGGATAGTGTCCGGCTTTTATGTAGAACGTGTGGAAACACGCGGGACGATGTTCAGTCAATCCCGACGTCACTTGCGAACGTCGGATCGCCACGCAAAATCTATTTCAAGGAGGAAAACAAAAGTGGCAGTAAGCGAAAAGGTCAGAATCAAACTGAAAAGTTACGATCACACTCTTATCGACGCGGCAGCTGAAAAGATAGTTGACGCGGCAAAGAGAAACGGCGCTACCGTATCCGGTCCCGTACCGCTTCCGACAGATAAAGAGATCATCACGATCTTGCGTGCTGTTCATAAATACAAAGACAGCCGCGAACAGTTTGAAATGAGAACCCACAAGCGCCTCATCGACGTTATCAAACCGTCGCAAAAGGCGATCGAAGCAATCACAAGTCTTGAACTTCCGGCCGGCGTTGAAATCGAAGTAAAACTTTGATTTCTTCCTTAATAATTATAAGGCAGTCGGTCAAGTGTCAAGTTGACCCGCCGACGCAAGTCGTGGTCAACCAATAACCTTTGAGGAGGATAATATGAAGAAAGGTATCATTGGAAAGAAGATCGGCATGACGCAGATCTTCGACGAGATCGGAAATGTTATTCCGGTCACGGTAATTGAGGCAGGCCCGTGCGTGGTCGCTCAGGTCAAGACCGTTGAGAATGACGGTTACAGCAGTGTTCAGCTCGGTTTCGAGGACATAATCGAAAAGAAGCTCACAAAAGCCGAAAAGGGACACTTCGCAAAAACAGGCGTTGCTATGAAGAAGCATCTGAAGGAATTCAGACTCGACGACGCCGAAAGCATGAAGGTCGGCGACATCGTAAGTGCCGACGTATTCGCAAAGGGAGACAGAGTTGATGTCACAGGCATCACGAAAGGTCACGGCTACAGCGGCGTTATCAAGAGATGGAACGCTCACAAGCTCCGCATGACTCACGGCGTTGGTCCCGTACATCGCCAGCCCGGTTCCATGGGCGCGAACTCCACCCCTTCGAGAATCTACAAAAACAAGAAAATGGCAGGTCAGTACGGTAACGAACAGGTGACTATTCAGAACCTTGACGTTGTCAAAGTGGACGCCGAGAAGAACCTCATCGCCGTTAAGGGCGCGGTTCCCGGTTCCCGCGGCGGTATTGTGTTCATCCGCAATACCGTGAAAGCATAAGAAGGAGGTAACTGATAATGGCTAACGTAAAAGTTGTCAATATGGCAGGCAAGGAAGTCGGCTCCATCGAGCTTCTCGACTCCATCTTCGCCGTAGAGGTCAATCCTGCCGTTCTTCACTCGGCGGTAAGAGCATACCTCCTCAATCAGAGACAGGGCACACAGTCCACTCTCACAAGAACGGAAGTTTCCGGCGGCGGCAAGAAGCCGTGGAGACAAAAGGGCACAGGCAGAGCTCGTCAGGGCTCGACACGCGCTCCGCAGTGGACACACGGCGGCGTCGCTCTCGGACCGAAGCCCAGAACGTACAAAACAGACCTCAACAAGAAGGTCAAACGTCTTGCCATGAAGGGTGCGCTCACAGCAAAGCTCTCCGATGACGATCTGATCGTTGTCGACGCTATCACGGCAAGCGAGTACAAGACAAAAACGATGGTAACGATGCTTAACGCGATCGGCGTCAGAGGCAAGGCGCTCGTCGTTCTTCCCGAAAATGACGCATTCGTCGTAGGAAGCCTTGCGAACATCGAAGGTGTCAAGACGGCTTATGTAAACACAATCAACGTATATGATATACTTAATTGTGAAAAGCTCGTTCTTGCAAAAGGCGCGGCAGAACAGATCATGGAGGTGTACGCAAAATGAAAACAGCACATGACATCATCGTAAGACCTGTTATTACCGAAGCAAGTCTTGAAGCAACGAAAACACTCAAATATACGTTCGAAGTACTTCCGGACGCGACAAAATCCGAGATCGCTCACGCGGTCGAAGAAGTGTTCGGTGTACAGGTGGCGGACGTAAATACGGTAAACATGAAGAGAAAACCCAAAGCTCTCGGTGTCCACAGAGGATACACAAAAGCTTGGAAAAAAGCAATCGTGACTATTGTTAAGGGCTCGAAGTCGATCGAGTTCTTCGACGGCATGATTTGATGAAGGAGGAGTACAGAGATGGCAACAATTAAATATAAACCTACTACTCCGGGCAGACGCGGCATGACAGTGCCGGATTTTGCCGAAATCACAAAGTTTTCGCCTGAAAAGAGTCTGCTCTGCGTAAAGAAGAAACACGCCGGCAGAAACAGCTACGGCAAAATCACCGTTCGTCACAAGGGCGGCGGCAACAGACAGAAATACAGAATAGTCGACTTCAAGCGTTCCTTCGAGGACGGAGCCGCAAAGGTGATCGGCGTTGAGTACGATCCCAACCGCACAGCTTACATCGCTCTTATCCAGTACGAGAACGGAACAAAGAAGTACATCGTAGCCCCCGTCGGACTTACGGATGGCGACATGGTTTACTGCGGCCCCGACGCCGACATCAAACCGGGCAACACGCTTCCGATCTCCAACATCCCCGTCGGTACGCTCATTTACAACATCGAGCTTTACCCCGGCAAGGGCGGTCAGCTCGTTCGCAGCGCGGGCAGCGCGGCTCAGCTCATGGCCAAGGAAAACGGAATGGCGCAGGTAAGACTTCCTTCCGGCGAAGTCCGCCTTATCAGACTTGACTGCAAGGCGACGATCGGTCAGGTATCGAACATTGACCACGAAAACGTCAAGATCGGTAAAGCAGGCAAAACGAGACACAAAGGTATCCGCCCGACAGTGCGCGGTTCCGTAATGAACCCGTGCGACCACCCTCACGGCGGTGGTGAAGGCAGATCGCCTATCGGTCGCCCGTCTCCCGTAACACCGTGGGGCAAACCGACCAACGGTTATAAGACGAGAAATAAGAAGTCGAGAACCGAGCAGTTCATCGTAAAACACAGAAACGGTAAATAATTGAGGAGGAAGCATAGAAATGAGTAGAAGCCTTAAAAAAGGACCTTTCGTTGAAGCCAAACTTTTTTCCAGAATCTCGGCTATGAATGAAAAAGGCGAGAAGAAGGTCATAAAGACTTGGTCGCGTGCCTCCGTCATATTCCCCGAATTTGTGGGACATACGATAGCGGTCCACGACGGAAGAAAACACGTT
>JAFXWT010000299.1 GCA_017542695.1 Clostridia bacterium | reverse complement strand
TTTTTATTTGTGGCAGACGGTTTATATCACAATACTCAAAATTGGTGGCTGTATCTTGTCGGTTTGGCGGCTTTCCGCTTTTTTGACATTTGTAAAATGGCACCGGTAAAATGGTTTGACAGCAAAATGAAAAACGCCCTCGCTGTCATGCGCGAGAGCATAAATGAAGCAAAGCGCGGGAACACGGACGTTCTCGGCGGATATATCGGCGGCGAGTGCCGCGATTATCTCGGATATATAAGGCAATGCAAGCCGATCGGCGGTATGATCTCTCGCGCGTCGGCATACGCCATGGGCGTGCTTGAAGTCAACGCGTCGATGGGGCGCATCGTCGCGGCGCCGACGGCAGGATCGTCCGGCGTGCTGGCGGGCATTCTCGTCGCGGCGGGCGAGGACTACGGTTTTTCGGACGGCGAACTTTCGGCGGCGCTGTGGAACGCGGCGGCTGTGGGATATCTCATCTCGCGCAACGCGACGATCGCGGGAGCCGAGGGCGGCTGCCAGGCCGAGGTCGGAGCGGCGTCGGCAATGGCGGCGTCGGCGATATGCCAGCTTTTCGGCGGCGAGCCGGAAACGTGCCTTGCGGCGGCGGGCGACGCGATATCGAACATACTCGGGCTCGTATGCGATCCTATCGGAGGGCTTGTCGAAGCTCCGTGCCAGAAGAGAAACGCCATGGGAGTCGCAAACGCCGTTATTTCTGCGGAGATCGCCCTTGCGACAAAGCATACGCTCGTACCGTTTGACGAGGTGGTCAAGATCATGAAAACGGTAGGGCGCGCGCTTCCGCATCAACTGCGTGAAACGGCGCTCGGCGGGCTTGCGACGGCGAAAAACATCGCAAAAAAATCGCACTGCGACGAGTGCGCGAAATGCGATATCAGCTTGTTCGATATGATGTGAGAAAAAACCATCCCGCCGCGGCGGGATGAGCTTTGTTGACTGTCGGCGGGCGATTCGCGCATTGCTCCACTATAAAAACAAACGTGAAAATAGTAAGGGCGGTCCTGCGTGGCCGCCCGTTTATTATATCGAATTGAAGCCCTCTATTTCTCTCCGTCGGCAGAAGGCGTATTCTCTTTTTCTTTTTCTTTCTTGCTCTCTTTTTTCACGTTTACGATATAGTAAAGAATGGCGAACGTCGAGAGAACGACGGAAAAAATGATCGAGCCGATGAGCAGAGGCGAGCCGGGCTGTTTTACCTCGTTTCCGAATACGACGTAGATAAATATATTCGGGAAATACCCGACGACGCTGCCGAGCAGATACGGCAGATACTTCATTTTCATCGAGCCCATGTAAAGACTTATAACGTCACATGGCAGGAACACGAGCTGGCGCGTGAGAAGATTTATGAAGAACACGTTTTTCTTCTGCACCGTGTCGAGCCATCTGAGTCCTTTATATTTTTGCCGCAGCTGTTCCGCCTTTTCCGAGCCCGAAAAGCGACCGATGAAATAGGGAATGGACACGCATATCGCGTATCCGATGACGGAAACGACGAGAGCGAGCGGGATGTTCAGCACTTTTCCGAGCACCGCCATAAGCACCGGATTCGGCATAAGCACCGATATGCTCTTCAATGCGAAAAGCAAGAGCATCACGATGATGAACAGCACCGTGCTTTTCGGCGTGAAGTCGATTATCTCCTCAACTGTCAGCTTGTCCATATTGAAAAGATACACAATCGCCAGCACGACCATGATAATAAGAGGGAGTATTTTTGCGATTTTCAGTATTTTGTCTTTCATGTTTATCTCCGAAAAAAGCAGCCGTTGGCTGCTTTTTTGTTGACTGCTCCTGTAAGCCGGGTTCTGTCGAGAACGGTCATCTATCTTCGCCGTGCGTTGCCGCGCGGCTTGTCGGTATATGCCGACTGCCACCTCGCGTTGACTTGCGCCCGGTCGGGCAGACCTTTGGCGCGGGGTGTTGCTTCGGATAGGGTTTACACAGCTCCCCGCGTCTCCGTGGGGACGGTGAGCTCTTACCTCGCCTTTTCATCCTTACCGCATACGCGGCGGTTGTTTTCTGTTGCACTTTCCCTGACGTCACCGTCGGCGGACGTTATCCGTTATCCTTGCCCTGTAAAGCCCGGACTTTCCTCACGGTAATACCTTTCGGCGCCATGCCGCGCGACCGTTCGGAGCAGTCAATTATTTGTTTCTTCGACGCGGTAACGCTTGATACCGCTCGTCGTTATATCGCTCGGCGCGTCGTTGCCGAGATCGTATATCGTCATCTC
>JAFXWT010000298.1 GCA_017542695.1 Clostridia bacterium | reverse complement strand
GGCGTGACCGAAGCGCTCAAACGGCAGGATCAGATGGCGTGGGTAGGGGCGATGAACAACATCCGCGCTCGCGCGATGGAGATCGTACAGCGGGAGGGGATTTACGTTTGATGCTACTTGAAGACCTCTGGTACGGTAATATCGACCCGCACGAAGCAATTCTGACCGAAAACAAGCGGTACAAGCATCTTCTGTCCATTATGGCAAGGAACCGTGATGAACTGGACGAAACACTGACTGACAATTAATCGGAAACGTTTTAAAAGTATGCTCTGCGGCCAACGAAACGCACTTCCTCGCCGATGTGTCTTTTTGCATATAACAACGTTGGAGTAGTTCACATCAATGTTTGCTTGTTCAACAATATATCTGACCGAAAAAAACTACTGGATATCATACAAATCACTATTGTCGTATCTACCTTTTCGATAAATATTGAACATTGTTTCGTTTGATGCATCGTTATAAACTTTACTAGCTGATGCGTAGTCAATCGCGGCAAACTCTATAAAACTGTTCATCATCCGACGAACGCTTTGCTCTCCGAGTTGATCGTAATAGCATTGACATACCAGAAGAAATATGATACAATAGAAGAGGTGAAGGCGGACATATTCAGATGTGTCGAACTGTTCTATAACAGAAAACGTCTGCACGGGCTTTTTGTTACGTTTTTGTAAACTCCGAAAAATCTTTGTCACAAAACAAATCTCTGTGCGTTTTATTGATGAACGCTAAACAAGCATGACAGCTTGAAAAGGAGAAGCAATGTTTTACCTGTCGTTATCTGCAGAAAACGAAGATAAAAGCAAGATCTTTCAAGTACAGTTGTACGAACGATACGGAGCGGTGATGCTCAACGCGGCGCAGAAGATATTGAACGATCGGCAGGACGCCGAAGACGTTCTGCAGGATACATTCGTCAAGATCATCCCGCACCTCGAGCGTATTAGGGAACTTGGTCCGGACGAGCGAAAGGGATACCTGATACAAACCGCGAAGCGTGTTTCGTACGACAAACTGAGAAAGATAAAAAGAGAAAGAAGAGCCGCGGAAAAGCAACTTGAGGCGTCGGAGGCGTATGACCTCGATCTTGTCGGCGAATGCGACGGCGAAATGCTTTATAAAGCCGTGGCGCAGCTTGACGAAAGAGAACGGTACGTGATATACGCGAGGTTCGAAGCGGAGCTTACATATGAAGCCGTCGCCGCACAACTCGGCATAAGCGAGGCAAACGCGAGACAGATCATGTCGCGGGCTTTGAAAAAGCTGCGTAAGCTCATGAAAGGAGAGTGATCTTTATGAAACAGACCGATAAAGAAGCGCTGCTCCGGGCGCTGTACCGGTATGAGGCGAAGGCGTCGGAGGTACCGGACGCCGCGAATCCCGGTGTTTCGGATAAGATGGAGAAAAAAATGAAAAAGATCATATCGTCCACTGGCGCGCCCGCCGGCGGAAAACGGGCGGGAAAATCGCTGAAAATAATAGCGGTCGCCGCTGCCGCGGCGATCGCGCTGACCGCCGCAGTCGCCGCAAACGGGGAAATGAGAGAGAAAATCGGCCGGTTTATCATGAATCTGCGCGGCGACAGCTCGCCCGTGTATTTCGAACCGGACGAACTGTT
>JAFXWT010000297.1 GCA_017542695.1 Clostridia bacterium | reverse complement strand
GGAACTTCAATCGGTGCAAACATATACGAAGCAAATTACGCACAAGGAAAAAAGGACTTCATATCAAAGCTCGAAATTGCATTGAAAGAAGCAAACGAAACTGGCTATTGGCTCGAACTCTTATACAAAACAAACTACATAGATGAAGAGACTTTTAAAAACCTCCACGACCAATGCGCCTCGATCCGCGTTCTCCTGATCGCCTCCTGCCGCACCGTCAAAAGCAAAACGGAAAATAAATACATACTATAATAATTTAAAGAAGAAGAATAGAGCATTAATATGTGTGATGAGAAAAAGAACTTATACGTGAGATAAGGCAAAACCCCGTAAATCGTTACACATCAACGGCTTGCGGGACTTTTTTGCGTGCTAAAGGATTGAAAAATTCACATTTTTATGCTATACTGAAAAAAGAAAAAGAGATCGACAAATCGGGATTTGCGGAGGAGAAAATGGAGCAAATACTGTTTACGGAACTGCGTTCATTATACGTGACCGGCAAGGAAAACCCCAACGAGATCAGGATAAGGATCCGCATGCGCGACCTGATCGATCCAAACGTTCTTCGCCGTGCCGTGGATACCACGATGGAAAGGTATCCGTATTTCCGCGTTGAATTGCAGAAAAAAGACGGGCGGTACATTTTTGCGGAAAACTGTCGTCCTGTCGTTATCACAAATTCGCTGCACGGCGCAGAACTGAATTCGGCAGAGTCTAATTACCACATGATCGCGTTCTGTTGGCATGACAACTGGATCATCCTGGACGTGTTCCACGGCATGACAGACGGAACGGGCGCGTACGAAGTGGTTAGGACGCTGCTCTATTACTATTGCTCCGAGCGGTATAACGTCGAGCTGAACGACGAAGGAATCCGTTTGGTCGGAGATGAAATATCCGAAGAAGAATGGCTCGATCCCGTTGTGAACAGAACAGATCTTCCGCGCTCCGGACAAGGAATACAGATGCCGGACGCATTGAATCTTATCGCTGCGGCGGGATTGGAGAAAGACCTTCGGCATACGGTTTACAGCGTCGCCGTTTCCGAATCCGAGTTTATGAGATTCAATCTGGATAACGACGGCAGTCCCGGGACCATGGTTTCTCTGTTGCTCAGTCGTGCCATCTCAAAGTTGTTCCCCGCCGCCGGGGGCGTTATTCGCATCGCACTCTGCGTGAACCAAAGAAAGGCCCTTCACGCGCCGCTGGCTCATCAGAGTCTGGTCGGAGCGGCGTTTTTGGAATATAAGGAGAAGATGCGCGACTGGCCCCTTGAAATGCAGGCGACCGCTTACCGGGGGATGGTCTTTGCTCAAACTCAAGAGGTGAATGTTCTGATGGGCGCGGCGTCAATGAAAGGCATCAATAGTATGCTTCTTTCCAAAGAGAGCGATCGTGAACGGCTAGATATGGCGTCTTATATCAACGCGATGGCGGGCAAGATCATTACAGCTACCGTGAGCTATGTGGGAAAGGCGGACTATAAGGAAGCGGAACGATATATCCGTGATTTTCGCCTGTGGACGTCCTCTGCGTCTAACGGTTTGACTGTTGAGATTTCGGCGGTGAACGGGCGGTTCACACTTGATTTTCTTCAGACGTTTTCAAGTCCTGTTCTTGTGAACGCTTTTTTGAATGAACTGGAGGAGAACGGAATAATATATGATCTTCAGGACGTAAATGAATTGGACCTTCCGAATATCAAACTTCCATGGACAAATTGACAAATTCCGGTTTGTCGAACCGATAACACGTTACGTTTGTACCTTCTTACCTCGATTTCGTTTATCCAAGCCGCAGGCTTGGTATATCATCACGCACGTCAGTGCGTGCATATCATCAACGCGCGCCACGGATCCATTGGGGCGCGCGTTGCATATCATCACGCGCCGGCGTGTATCCTTCCCTGCGGCTTGATGAGATACAAGGCTCCGCCGTGATATTTCACCGCGCCATCCGCCGGGTTCCCGGCAAACGGCGCGATTTCACTGTTGCAGATCATCGTTTTTTATGCTATACTCTACCCGAGGTGATAACTATGTCAAAATCGGTATTTGAAATAATCAAGTCGCGCAGAAGCGTGAGGACGTTCGACGGAAAAGGTCTCGGGGCTGCCGAGCGCGGCGAAATAGAAAAAATGCTCGCGCAGGGCGAAAATCCCTTCGGAGTCGAGGTGAAGATGCTTCTTCTCGACAAAAAGGAGCACGGGCTGTCGAGTCCGGTCGTGATCGGCGAGGACGCGTATATCTCGGCGAAGGTGAGACG
>JAFXWT010000296.1 GCA_017542695.1 Clostridia bacterium | reverse complement strand
TGCCAATTTCTTTTTTATAAAAAATATGATTTTCATTATGTTTAGAGAGTTTTGCCTATCACACAATGCCCTATTGCAAAAAACGACATTTTATGGTATAATTCACAATGAGAAAAAAACCATCAGGGGTGCATTTAATGTTTTACAAAATGATAAAAAGAAAATGCGATGAATGGCTGGCATCAGATAAATGCACAGTCAAAAATCTCATTGACTATAACACAGATGATCGAAGAGGTTTATTGTGAAAGGCTTTTGTGAAAAGAAATTCAGCTCAATGCTTTTGTCAGGCACGTTCACCAAGGCGGTAATGTATCTTATGCTGCTCAGCGACAGCATAATCGCCGGATTTTTCATAGGAGAATCGGGCGTCGCCGGGATCAACGCGATCACGCCGGTGACCGCCGTCGTCACCTTTTTCGGCGATCTCGTCTCGACGGGCGTCGGCATCGTTTTCACACGCGAGATCGGAGCGATGAGGAAACGCCGCGCCGATGAGATCTACGGGCAGGGGCTCATAATCAGCATCGGCATCGGACTGATCTCCGCGCTTTTGATCTTCGTGTTCCAAAACACGTATTTCAGCGTCAGCGGCATAACGGGAGATACGCTTGAAAAAGCGCTTCAGTATTACAGATTTGTCCCGATCAACGCGTTTCTGACCATCGTTATCTTTTATCTTGAACAGATGGTTTACAGCGACGGGGACGAGCTCTGCAACAATATATGCTACGGTTTTCAGATCGGCGGTAATATCATCTGCTCGGTCATTTTGACAAAATTCCTCGGAATGACGGGTATAATTTTGGGCTCTATCATCGGAAACACGCTCGGCATCTTCGCCTGCATCGTTCACTTCTTCCGTAAGAAAAACACACTGCACTTTGTATGGCATCTGTCATTTAAGGATTTTTTACTTACGTCAAGGTACAGCATAGTCGATTCTTCCGTATATATCTGCTGGGGACTTATGGACTATGTATTGATAGGATTTATTTCGCGCAATTACGGCGATCCCGGTCTTATCGCGCTCGCCGTTGTCGTCAGTCTTATCGAGTTCGGTGTGGTCATGGACGGTGTCGGAATGGCGATGCAGCCACTTATCGGCACCTACTTCGGCGAAAAGAATCACAAGCTCATCAAAAGAGTCATGAGCTCCGGCATAAAGGCGGCGATAATAGAGGGTGCCGCGGCGACACTGCTTATCATGATCTTTGCAAAACAGTTCTGCGGTTTGTTCGGAGTAAAAGAAGGCGCATCGCTCGCCTATTCGATGACGGCCATTCGGATCGTTTCGCTCGGATTCGTTTTTTGCAGTTCGGTGTCGCTCACGACTTCATACTATATGCTGATCGACCGTATCGGCATGGCGACTTGTTTCGCTTGCTTCCAGAACGGTTTGTTATATATCCTTCTTCCGATACTCGGCTCTGTCATTTTCGGGATAAACGGAATGTGGGCGGGCTTTGCCGTCGCTCCGATACTGACGCTTGGCTGTGCCTTTCTGTTCGTGTATTTGAGGTTCGGCAAGGACAACTTCCCGTATTTGCTTAAAGATATGGACTCCGAAATAGTCGTTATGGACGATACGCTAACTCCCAAGTCAGCCTCCGCGCTCTCAAAGCAAGTCTTAAACTGTATGCTGACGCATAAATACCCGAACGATACGGCAACACGCGCGTCGCTGTTTGTCGAAGAGATAGGACTGACGATCATGGAGGTCAATAAGCAAGCTAAAAAGCCGGTGCTGATCGAGCTTTCGCTTTTCTTTGAAGAAGATCAGGTCCTTATAATCGAACGTGACTCCGGAAAGCTGTTCGACCTGACCGACCCGAACGCAGAAATCAAGGGACTGAGCGGATTCATATTGAGCGGTCTGATGGAAGCGCACGACGAAAAAGCGTATCTTGTGACTACCGGATATAACCGGAATATGATCCGTTTCTCCCGCATTTAAGAGACCGGAAAGGAAAAGCACAATGAACGTATGAACTTTTACACCTCTTCATCGATTCGATAACAGTCGGTGAAAAGGACAAAAAATCAAATGAACAAAGAATACACATTAACTACAAATTCTCAGGCAATATCATATAAAAAAGACTCGTTTCCGCGCTAAGCGGATCACGGGGTCGAAGGTTCGAGTCCTTCAGAGGGCGCCAATGAAAAAGCAAGCAATATGCTTGCTTTTTTGCTTTTCCAGGAGAAAAACAATGCATTCAATATTATCTATATGTTTGTTCAAACCCTGCTCAAAAATACCATATTTTAGGCGAATACTTACAGTCATCTGAAAAACTTCGCGAGCTTTTGTAAATCGGAAAAATGAGAGAAAAATCCGTGAAAAAGACTGCGTAATCGTTTTACAGCCGAATGGAGAAAAAGATACTTCTTTCTTGTAAAATCATGTTATCCTTTTTTTAAAGTTGCTTATTTAGATAAGTATGTTGAAAGTGAAACCGTTCATCCTTATAATTTGAATTCTATCTATTATATGCAAAAGAGTGATCGCTTTCCGATTGGTGATGAATTACGGCTAAAAGCAAAAAGAAGATATGAAAAAGAACTGAACAAAATGGCAACAACAGGAAACACATTTCAAATCGAAATCAATGTATCCATCTCAAAAGAGCAGGATGAGGAATGTGTTGACAATTCTAACGGGACAAATGCTCGTTTTTCATATGGTGAAAAATGGTTGTCGGAAACATTGGATTATCCCGGCATATTAAATAATTTCATATACTTATTTCAGTTTACGGAATATATCCAAATGCGTTGCAACCTTGCAAGTGTGGAGTCCTTGGCCGGAACCCTTGAAAAAACATTTCGCCCTGATTCAAGACGACTGTATCCTGATTATGCTGCGTTTAGACATCTTAATGCTTTGGCAATGCTTCAAATGCAGGCATATTATCACTTTTTGCAAAGAAATAAAATCAGATACGAAGATGTTTTAGAGTGGTTTTTACCAAATATTCACAAGAAGAATTTGGCTGTTCAGAAATACGAGTAACTACCGGGAAATCAGTTTTGATTGAAAATCAGTTTGGGCAGATGAACCACGATCACCTCGGTAAAATAATAACATATGCTTCTGGATTGGATGCAAGCGTGGTTGTTTGGTTGGTTGAATCTGCACGAGACGGTAACGTCCCCTCTGTTAAAATAAAAAATAAATTTTTTCAAAAAACATTGACAAGACGCAAGCTTGATGGTATAATATTGTTGTGTTAGCGGCGGCTAACACTTGACGACTGTGAGGCTTTAGCCTCTTAATTTATTGCCAGAATGTTAGCCAAAGCTAACAAAGGAGGATTATTATGAAAATGAAGAAACGCCCGATAATCGTCTTTTCGACTATAACGGGCAACGGATACAAAATGGCGTGCGCGGCGGCGCAGGGCATGCCGTGCGATTATCTCGGACCGTACAATATAAGGTACATAAACGACGAGGTCGTTGAAAAATTCGACACGTTCGTGCTGACGTATTGGTGTAATCATGGCACCGCAGACGACGACACGATAGAGCTGATACATAAACTCAAAGGGAAAAATCTGATAATACTCGGCACACTTGGTGCTTCGTCTGATTCCGCGCACGCTGAAAAAGTGCGCGCAAACGTAAAGGCGCTTGCCGAAGAAGAAAACAATCTCATCACTCAGTATCTGTGCGTCGGGAGCATCGACCTCAAGCGCACATACGAACGTACGAAAATACCGGAGGGAGAGAAAGGACATCTGCCGATGGAGCGCTTTGAACGTCAAAAACTGACGCAGGGGCATCCGAATGAGGCGGAGCTTGGCGAGGCTTCGCGAGTGGTAAACGAGGCGATATCGACGCTTTTATGACGGCAGGGCAAAATCAAACAAAGCGGTCCGATGTGTCGAAAAAACTGCTCGCACGAAAGCTGACATTTATAATTATTGTTGGAATACTTTGCGTTATTTCCGTCGTCGTATGCGTCGGGATAGGAACAGTGAAATACTCTATCGGCGAGGTGATCGGCGCGCTTTTCAGAAACGAAAATTCCGCTCGACTGATCGTGTGGGATTTGCGCCTACCACGAATACTTACCGCGGGGCTTGTCGGGATATGCCTTTCGCTTTCGGGATGCGTGCTTCAAGGTGTGATGCGAAACAATCTCGCCTCACCCTCGACGATAGGTGTGACGAGCGGCGCGAGCTTTGTCGGATATATGACGCTCGTCGCGTTCCCCGCTCTCTCATATCTGTTGCCGATAGGCTCGATAATCGGCGCGTTCGCAACAACGATGCTTATCTACGCGCTGGCGTATCAAAAGGGCGTGTCGCCTGTAAAAATGATACTTTCAGGACTTGCGGTATCTGCGCTGTTCGGCGCGTTCAATGACATCATAAAGACGTTTTTCGCTGACAGACTCGGAAACGCGTCGGGGTTTCTCGTCGGTGGACTCAATGGAATAGTTTGGAAAAACTTTTTTTCGATACTGCCGTATGCGACGGTTGGGATATTCGTATGCGCGTTTCTGCCTTCAAAGATGAATATACTCATGCTCGGCGACGAAACGGCAAACTCGCTCGGGCTTAAAACGGAGCGCTTTCGCTTTTTTCTTATCGCGGTCAGCTCGCTCCTTTCGGGCGCGGCGATTTCGGCGGCGGGACTAATCAGCTTTGTCGGGCTTGTGGTGCCTCATATAGCGCGGCTGTTCGTTGGATCGGATTATAAATATCTTTTTCCGGCGTCAACATTTCTCGGTTTTTTTCTCGTCGTAGTATGCGATACGGTAGGACGCGTAATCATGCCGCCGGGCGAGATACCCGTGAGTATAATACTCTCGTTCATCGGAGCGCCGTTCTTCCTTTTCTTACTTCGCACAAGGGGGAAAAAGAAATGAACGAGATGTATTTCGGATTTGAAGATATTTTGATAAAATACGGCAAAAAGCAGGTCCTCTCTCATGTCACTGTCTCCGTGCCGAAGGGACAGGTCGTAACGCTCATCGGTAAAAACGGGTGCGGCAAGTCGTCCTTGCTCAAAACGGTGTTCCGAGCCGTCACGCCGACGGAAGGCCGCATTGTTTACGACGGAAGAAACATAAACGACTACAAACCGAAGGAGCTTGCAAAAAAAATTGCATACCTGCCTCAGGTCCACTTTTCCCCGCCCGATATAAACGTGCGCACTCTTGTCTCCTACGGGCGCTACCCGCACACAAAATTCGGGCGAGGACTGACGATCGAGGACAAGGACATAATAGACGAAACGCTCGCGTTCACGGGGCTTTCCAAGCTTTCTGACCAAACTCTCTCCACCCTTTCAGGCGGTGAGCGGCAACGCGCATGGCTTGCGATGTCGATATGTCAAAAGCCGCAGATACTCATTCTCGACGAGCCGACGACGTATCTCGACATAAGCTATCAAGTCGAGGTGCTCGAGCTGATACGACGGCTGAACGAAAACTACGGCACGACGATAATCATGGTGCTTCACGACATAAATCTCGCGGCGAGATATTCGCACAGGCTTTTCGCAATAAAGGACGGGGGCGTTTTTGCCGAAGGAGCACCCGAAAATATCGTCACAAAAGAAAATTTATACAGTGTATTTGAAATCGAAGCGGAAATATTTGAGGATAAAATCAACGGCTGCCCTTTCTTTATTCCGCAAAAAACCGTTTTTTCAAAGGAGGTATTAAAATGAAAAACAGGTTATTATCAAGAATATTTATTATGGTTTTGGCACTTGCGATTTTGGCGCTTTCGAGCTGTCAGAGCGGAAAGTCCGCCGAGACGACGCCGTTGACGCAAAACATGACCGAATCAACACCGACGGTATCGACAAGCGAGCAAAAACCCGACGAGCCCGTCGTCGACCCCAACGCATACGACCGTGAGGCGCTGAAAGCCGATTTTCTCGCGCTTGCAAACGAGGTCGTCGTCAATGACGACAGTGTCACCTTCAAGGATGCAAGTGGCAAGGACAGCATAACGATAAAGAAAAATCCACAAAAGGTATATAATCTCTACGCTTCATTCACGACACTTTGGTATGAGGCGGGCGGCGTCGCCGCGGGGATAATCGGAGGCTCGTCGTCGGCGGATACATACAACACATACATAGGCAGAGACATATCGAAAGATGAGGGCGTTGAGGTGCTCGCAACGTCGTCCTCCGGCTCGAAGTGGAGCACGGAGACGATAATTGTCGGGAACCCGGATCTTATCATCTGCTCAACGGCAATGAGCGGCTACAAAACGATCTCCTCCCCCGCGGAAGCGGCCGGAATACCCGTCATCGCTGTAAGCTACAACAGCTTTTCGGATTATTTGAAATGGTTCAAAGTGTTCTGTAATCTTTCGGGTCATCCCGAGCTTTGGGACAGCGTTGCTATGAAGGCGCTCAACGACGTTCTCGATGTGCTTATGGAAATACCGACCTCGAATAATCCGTCTGTGTTCATAATGTTTACGTCGGCGGGCAAAAAGCTCCAAGCGAATACGGAGGGAACGGTCGTTGGCGATATGGCGAAGATAATGCGCGCCAAAAACATCATGTATTCTCCCGCACTTGACGAAAGCGGAGCCGAAAGAATAGAGATAAACCTCGAATCCGTGTATGCGGCACAGCCCGAAATAATTATGATTCAGTGTCACGGCGCAACGGAGGACGTGATGGCGCAAGTCGCAAGCGAGTTGGGAGATTCGGCGATTTGGCAGAGCCTTGACGCTGTGAAAAACGGCAAAGTCTATTATCTTAACAAGCTGTTCTTCCACAACAAGCCGAACAGCCGCTTTGCCGAGGCTTATCAGATAATGGCGGAGATACTCTATCCCGACGTTGCATTTTCGTTTAAGACAAATGAATAATACAAATGTATAAAATAAGATACAAATCTCATCACGACGCGTCGCGAGCGCTGAAGGCGCGCTTTGAGATAAAAACGGATAAAACGGAATATGTGGCGGGACTGCTCAGCAGCCCCGCCTCGTCGCGTCGTGTGATATATATTCACGTACCTTTTTGCACGAAAATCTGCTCTTTTTGCCCATTTCACCGCCCCGACGAGCTATCAAGGCGAGAATATGACAAGTATATAATCAATGAGATCGACCGCATATCCGGCTTTGAATATATGCGCGCGCCTATCGACGCTATAAATTTCGGCGGCGGCACGCCGACGGCTCTTTGTCCCGAACAGATGTCGCGAATACTCGAAAAACTGCACAAATCATTTGACGTGCGACAAGGTGCCGAGATAAGCGTTGAAACGTCGATAACGGAGCTTACGGACGATATGGCCTCCGCGCTGAAAGACGGTGGCGTAAATCGCATTTCCATCGGTGTGCAGACCTTCGATAACGATGGGCGAAAGCTCCTCGGCAGACGGGGGAGCGGCGAGGCGGCGGTCGAGCGCATCATAAAAACGAAGACGGCCGGCTTTGAAAATATCGGTATAGATCTCATTTACAATTACCCGGGGCAAACCGAGAGATCTCTTATGAGAGACGTTGAGACAATAAAATCGCTCGGTCTTGCCGGTATCAGCTTTTATTCGCTTATGCTCCACGATGGCACGCCGATTGTTTCGAAGATATCCGGGGAGCAGCTCGACATAATGAACAACGTTGCGCGCGAGCGTGAGCTCTTTGACATTATCGTCGACGGGCTATATGACGACGGTTATCGCTTTTTTGAGCTGACTAAGCTCATCCGAAACGACCTCGACAGATATGATTACATTCGCATACGTCACGCGGGCGGAAGCTGTGTCGCCGTCGGTCACGGCGCGGGCGGAAATATTGAAAACTATGTTTATCACAACAGCGTTCACTCATCTCTCCTCGGCGAAAATGCCCCGATAAGCTCGATGGGGCGCGTGCTCGAGGACAAATATTTCATCCTCGACGAGTTTATAAACGACCTTCAAAAGATGACGGTCGACATAAATATTTATTCGCGGCGGCTTGGCTTTGACCTTTTGTCAGCACTTTCGAAAAACCTCGAAGACGCACAAAATGAAGGGCTCATAACGCTCGAAGGCTCGCGCGTAACGCTGACAAACGACGGTATTTTCTGGGGCAATAATTTCATCGACGAGCTGATCGGAAGGATACTGACGAACTCAACTGGCGCTTGATGGCAGTTAGGAAGTATACGCTCCACTCTCCAAGCGATCCATTTTCCGAAACGCGTGTGCGCGTTTCGGAAAACCCCGTGGGAGGTTGACTTAATTTAAAAAGCACGCTAAATGAACTGAACCCCGCCTGCACTTCCTTATGAAAGCGAGCATTCACGTTTGAAGCATTACGGTT
>JAFXWT010000295.1 GCA_017542695.1 Clostridia bacterium | reverse complement strand
CTCTTTGGTTTTCGGTGAAGCTATATCTGTTTATGATGTTATGCTCACTACATTAAGAGTCTTGTCATTGCTGCTGTGCCAAGTTTGTCTTTGCTCTGAAAGATCGGGATGGCAAATGCCATCCCGATCTTTTTGGTCTGTTAGTTTCGATTTGTTGTCAGAGCATACCTTTGCAAACAGAATCGACGATCGCGTCGGCGTCGGCGCCGTCGAGATCGAGTCCGGTAGCCTTGATCAGCCGTACGTCCTTTATGCCGTAAAAATTCTCGGCAAGAGCTTTTATATACCCGAAGCCGAACTCCTCCGGGAAGAAGTCCCCTCCCACGCTCGTTATATAGGTGAGGCTCTTCGCTCTGCAAAGACTCTCCGGTACTCCCTCCGGAGTGTAGAAGAACGTGACGCCGGGGACGTTTATCTGCTCAAAATACTGTTTTACCGACGCGGGGAATGAAAGATCCCAGAGGGGCGCGGCGACGACTATTTTATCCGCCGACGAGAACTGACGGGCGAGAAAAAAAGCATCATCGTCAAAGCGGCGTTCGGCGATCAGTCTGTCGCGTCCGGCGAGGAACGATTCGTCGAACACGGGAAAGCTCATTTCAAAGAGTCTTACTTCCGTGACGGGCCCGGTCTCCGTCGACAGAAAGCAGTCGGCAATTTTCTTCGTCCTCGACTCTTTCCTTGCGCAGGCGTTTATGAACAGGATCATATACTTACGCCGCCGCCTTTTCGGTATCGGCGGTGAATCCGCGCTCGTGAAACTGCTCGTCGGCTTTCGTCACGCCGTCCTCATAGATCTTTGCAAAGTCTGTCTTCATCGAAACGGGGGTGAATCCTTTTTCGGTGTATTCCGCGGATTTCTTGTCCCAGTCCTGAGCGCCCCACTCGCGCTCGGCATCGTCCGCGACGATCATATATGCCTCGGCGGGGTACGGGTTGCGGCTGTCTATCGTGTAATTCATCATGCTCGTGTCACTTCCGCTGTTTCCGAAGGCGAGGACGGGGCGCTGTCCGATCTCGCGCTCGACGTAGATCGACTTGTTCGCATTGAGGTTCTTCTGGATGAAACCGCCCGTTATGACGAGCTCGTCGCCGTTTTCATACTTGAAATTCATATTTGACGGCTCGTCCTCGTGATATGGCTGTTTTACTTCGAAATCCGTGCCGATAATGTGGTTCGGCGTGACATAGTCCGCGATCGGCGAGTTTGCGACGATGGCGCGGGTCGTCGTGCGTTCCGTGCCGCTTATGACGTAGATCGTGAAGCCGTTCTCGTAAAGATACTTTACAAGCTCGACCATCGGAAGATACATGTTGTCGATGTATCTCATATTGTTGAAGCTCTCGGTTTTCTTTTTGCCGAACTCGACCGCATAGTCGGAAAGCTCCTCGACCGTCATCCCCGCGTAAGCCTTTGCGAAGTTGCGCGCGAGGTTCTCGTCCGCCGTATAACCCGGTTTTATGGACGCGGCGACCTGCTTGAGCTCGTCCGAAACTCTCTCCGGGTGGTCGTTCAGACAAAATTCAATGAACATCATCGTATCGTAATAGGTGTAGTAGGTCTCGCAGGTCAGCGTTCCGTCCATATCGAAAACCGCGATGCGTTCCTTGACCGGGATAAAGTTATCTTTATCGTTTTCGTTCGTGACCTTTGTGACGTAGTCGCGCAGCTTTGCCGCCGCTGCGG
>JAFXWT010000294.1 GCA_017542695.1 Clostridia bacterium | reverse complement strand
TTTACCGAGATCTTTGCTTCAAGATAAAGAGGTTTGCCTTCTTCTCCTCCGGACTTGAGCTCAAAGGTAATATAATCCTTGTCACCCTTGACATCCGAAATATCGGAGCTGAGTCCTATCCTTTTTATAAAGTTGAGCGACTTAGCCTTGTCGCTAAGATACTGTTCGAGATCCTCTACCTCACGAAGATCCACTCCCTGTTCTCCGACACGGCTTACTGTCTTTTCAAGTCCGCCAAGGGACATCTCTACCGACTGCTCTATTCTGTTCCTGTAATCGTTCTGGTACATATTGAGGGAGATACCAGAAAGAATCAGTATGCCTCCGCCGACTATAATTGCGGATACAAGCCTTTCCGTACGTCTTTTACGCTTTAATCTGGTCTCCGTGAGCCACTTTTCACTGCGCACAACGCTGGCAAACGCCAATATTGCGACTAATTCAATCAGCATAAGCACGATGCAGATCTTTATCGCTTTTGACTTTATATCACTGAAGCTGTCGGAGAAAATATCCTTTTCATATAAGCAACCGAAATATCCGACCAGCTCCTCTCCATCATGAATGGGGCTGAAAACAGCATATTCATCTTCCGATATTACAGGCTTTCCCTCTTTTTTCACAAGATCCGGAAGAGCCAGCTTAAACTCGCCGGAGTCTATAAAGCCTGCAATTTTTTTGATATTTTTGCCGTCATCACTTTCTGCGGCATAAAGAAGTTCTCCGTCCTTATTGATAATGAAAGGCACAGGTCCTTCATACTGGGCCGAAAAAGCCTCAAAAATATCCTCAATGCCGTAATATTTATCAAAGCTCTTTCCAAAAGAGATCGAAGTCTCAAGCTTTGAAACCATATCGTCTTCCACTTTTCCGATAACCTGGGTTTCCATTTCAATTGCCAGGGTACGGGAGTTAAGAAAGCCCATGATTGAAATGAATATCAGGCTGAAAGCCGCCACTGCGATCAGAAGCGTGACGAAAACCAGTTTTTATCTTTTGTTAACCTTCATCTTCCACTCCCCACATATATATTTCATCACATACAGCCAGGAATTCAAAACTGGTCGGGAAATCTATTCTTCGCCCTATATCATAATTATAATAAATACTGGGTGAGCTCGTATATATGCAAGGCAGCTTGCCTGCCTCTTTCCCGCCGAAGATCTTCACTATCGTGTCCGCAACAAAACGTCCGACATTCTTGTTGTCGTAGGCACTTCACTCAACGTTTATCCAGCCGCGTCACTCTTGCACTACGCACCTGAAAACGCCCGAATCATTATGGTTGATCCGGGCGATCCTCAGTTAGGCATTTATGCCTCACGTGTTCAGTTGGTACGTGAACCGGCTACTGTAGGCGTACCGCGCGTTGTGGAGCAGTTGCTTCATTTGTCTTGACGCGCATCGGCGCACCGGCTTTGCCTTGAATGCTGATAGGCTTCGTACCTACCAGTTGGATGTCTGATCCGTTACGAGCTTTCCCCGTAATCTTCCAACCCTCTTTCGTCACGGTCAGTGTGCCGCTTGCTATGAGCCATTGTGCCTCAGTAACAAGATAACCCTGCGATAAGTAACTTTTTGACGTATAGTAGAAACTCGAACCATCTACCTGCATCTTCTCATCATCACGGAATCCCGCGTAAGCTGTACCTGGTCGCATAGAGGTGTTCAATCGGTATGTACCAACCGGAATAGTGGTCTCATCAAGCTTGGTGAACAGATACAAATCCAAGAACGGCACACAGGTCGTATTGTTCACTTTTACAGTCTTGGTTAAGTCGTACGCCTGAACCTGCCAGTAATTGAAGCCCTCGTCCGGATACGAATAGTAATATCCATACGCCGTGGTAATTGTATCAGCGTCTCTGCCGGAATAGGTGCTTGGTGAAATATCCTCTCCTGGTTCCGGGTAGTAATCGGCTACCGGAACAGCAGTAATTCCTCCGTGCAATATATCCAAACCACCTTTCGTACCATCTACAACAGGACGTTGCTCGGCTTGTACAACGGGTTTGAAGTTCTCAGAAATAAATGCTACTACAGCACAGTTATCTGCTACCCATTTGCTGTCAAGTGTCAGTTCATAATCCGCCGACCACGAGTGGTTGCTCTTCACGCGCAGACTGTCACCTAACGGATCAGTGAGATAGGCGCGCACGGCATTGGCGTGACGAAACTCCTGCCAACCTTCGAATGTATTGTTATAATCCTGTTGGTAATCAATCATTCCAGACTCTTTTACCAGCACAGTAAGCATCAGGTTGGGGTAATCTTCCTTCACTACCAAGCCGCTAAGATGCACGTTCAACTTCCGATCAGTCTCGCTGTACGTGTTCTCAATCTCTATCGAAGCGTACGTGGTTGTTTCAAACTGCGATGTTACTGTTGGCAGATAACCCGGGTGAAAGCAGATTGCATTTCCTGCGTCACTTTTTGTTGCCTTTCTGTCAATGGAAATACTCGGCGCACCGTTGACACCTAACTTGTTCGTAATCTGCTTACTGCCCGATACCGAGAAATTGTCTTTCTGGTAACCGTAGTGATGCAGTACAAGCACCCAGTTCTCGTCATCACCTATGAAATCGTGTACGCAATCCATTCCGTAAGGGCAGTAACCGCAGTCTTGACCGGTGAACTCCTCTATCAGATGTTTCTTCGGGAAAG
>JAFXWT010000033.1 GCA_017542695.1 Clostridia bacterium | reverse complement strand
TTCTGCCCGCAGGGCAGGTTCTTATATTCGCCTGCGGCGAGTGATATTGCGTTGCAGTTATATTCGGCTTACGCCGAGTGATATTGCGATTCGCGCAGTTTAAGCGGCGAATATAATATAACTTCTCGCGTCAGCGAGAAATATAACTGTCCCGAAGGGACAATATAACTTGACAAACTTCAAATCCATGGTGACCTACGCCGCAAGCGGCAAGCAATATTTTTCGGAAGCGGCGCTTGTCAACGCGCGTAAAAAACATATGCGACTGATGCGGATCGTGTCACAAATAAGATAAAAAAGCGCCCGATGGGCGCTTTTTCTGTCACTTGTTCTTCCTATATCCGTCAACCGATTTTTTCAGTCTCCGCAAAGCATCGTCGACCTGACTGCGCGGGCAGGCGACGTTGAAGCGGATGAACTTTTCGCACTGCTTACCGTACCAGTCGCCGTTGCAGGTAAAAAGTCCGCTATCAGCGCGGATATAATCCGCGGGGTCGACGTCACCGCCGAACACGGCGGAGCAGTCGAGCCACATCAGGTACGTCGCGTGCGACGCTATGACTTTGATCTCGGGAATCTCGCGCGAAACGAACTCCGTCACGGCGATCTTGTTCCGATATATATATTCGCGCAGCTCGTCGAGCCATTCCCCGCCCTCGTCAAGCGCGGCGACAGCGGCACAGACGGAAAACGCGTTCGGCTCCGCGACCTCGTCGGTATTGAGCGCGCGGTTCATGCGGTTATAAAGTCCTCTGTCGTAAACGACGACAGCCGCCGTGTGCAATCCCGCGATGTTGAACGCCTTTGTCGGCGCGATGCAGGTGATGCTGTTATATTTACACGTGTCGTCGACGGACGCGAACGGGATATACGAATATCCGGGATCTGTCACGTCGCAGTGAATCTCATCTGAAATCACAAGGACGTTGTGCTTTTTGCAGAGTGCGCCGATCTCGGCAAGCTCATCGCGCGACCATATATTTCCCGTCGGGTTCTGCGGATTGCAAAGGATCATCATCGTCGTCTGCGGATCGGAGAGCTTCTTTTCGAGGTCGTCAAAGTCGATCTCGTATTTTCCGTCCTTATAAACGAGCTCATTTTCGACGACGGTGCAGCCGTTGTTGAGGATCGAGTTGTAGAAATTATTGTATACAGGCGTCTGTATAAGCACTTTTTCGGCGGGGGTGGTGAATTTTCTCACCGCCGTCGACAGTGCGGGAATAACGCCGAGGCAATAGATGAGGTTTTCCTTTTCGATCTTCAACCCGTGGCGGCTTCCCCACCAGTTGATATATGCGTCATACCACTTATTCGGTATCATACCGTAGCCGAAAACGCCGCCGTCGAGCCGTTTTTTCAGCGCGTCAAGTATCGGAGGCGCGGCTTTGAAATCCATATCCGCGACCCACATGGGAAGCTCGCCTTCGGCAAGCGTGTCCCATTTATAACAATCGGTTCCCCTGCGGTCGACGGGAGTATCAAAATCGTATTTCATTTCGCTCTCATTTCTTCGTAATTATATTCGTTTTCGACGTGTCGACGCGGTCGTTCTCCATGATGATCTCGCCGATGCTTTCGGCGCGGATGATGCCCGAGGTCGGATTTTTAACGCTGTCGATCCCGTTTGTCACTTCCACGTCCGCCGTCGAATACTCAAACGCGAGCGTGGTGTTCAGCGTCTTGCAGTTTACCATTTTGACGTTGTCGATATAGCACATCCCCTGCAAACTCTCGACTGTGCAGTTTACGAGCGTCAAGTTTTTTGAGTTCCAGCCGAGGTATTCGCCCGAAATAAAGCTGTCGTAGACCGTGACGTTCTCGCTGTTCCAAAATGCGTCCTTGGTAAGCAGTTTCGAGTTTCTGATAACGACGTTTTTCGCGCCGTCGAACGAGTAGTTGCCGACAAGCGTCAGCCCGTCGACTTCGATCTTTTCGCTGTTCATCATGAAATAGTCTCCACGCGACGCGGAAATGTTTTTAAGCGACACGTTTTTGCACGACCAGAGCGTTTCGGCGGCATTTGAAAACGTCACGTTTTCAAGCCGTATCCCGTCGCAGCGCCTGAACATTTTCGGAGCTTCGACCGTGCTGTCTTTTATTCGGATATTCTTCGTGTACCATATCCCCGCGCGCGACATTTCGTAGAAAGTCGCGTTTTCAACGTCGATGTTCTCGCAATACCAAAACGGATATTTCCACCTGAAAAGGCAGCTGTATGCGGCGATGTTCCCGCTTTCTTTCAGCGGCGATTCGCCGTCGTCAAACGTGCAGTCGCGCAGAACGAGGTCGCGCGCGCAGAAAAGCGCGCGCTCCCCCGTAAAGACTTTTTGTATGTATTCGGTCATATTTTTATCCACCTTTGTCACTCTTTTTTCAGTTTCGCGTACGTCGCCATAAGTTTTTTCGTGCCGACGGTATCGAAAGCTATCTCATATAGTATATCCGCTCCCATTTCGTGAACGGAAAGGACCGTGCCCGAGCCAAATGTCATATGGCGCACTCTGTCGCCGACGGCGAGCGTTTCCGGGCGCGCCGTCTTTCCGACCGCAGCCGAAACGGACGAGCGTTCAAACAGTTCGTTTGATATCCGCACTTTTTTCTTTTCGCCGAAATCGGCGTGTGGGCGCGTTTTCTGCTTTGTTCCCTCCTCGGCGAGATATTCTTTTTCTATCTCGTCTATAAAGCGCGAGCGGACATTATACTGCGTATGCCCGTAAAGGAGTCTCTCGCGCGAGGCGATAAGGAACAGTCTGTCTTTTGCGCGTGTGATCGCAACATACGCAAGTCGTCTTTCCTCTTCGAGCTCGTCCTCTGAAAGCATAGACTGCTGGCCGGGGAAAAGCCCGTCCTCCATCCCCGGAATGAACACGACGGGAAATTCGAGTCCTTTCGCGCTGTGGATCGTCATCAGCACCATCGCGTCGGCTTTTTCGTCGTAATTGTCGATGTCGGCGATCAGCGCGATCTCTTCAAGGAACGACGACAGCGTTGCGTTTTCGTTTGAATTTTCATATTCGACGGCATTTGAGATGAATTCCTCGACGTTTTCGCTCCTGTCGATCGGCTCGCCGTTCTTTTCGGCGGCAATAAGCATATCGCGGTAACCGGAAACGTCGAGCATCTTGTCGATAAGCGCCGACAGGCGCTCTGTTTTTGCCATTTCGCGCAGATCGTTTATCATATCGACGAACGGAGCGAATTTACTCGCCGCCTTGGAGAGCGCGGTGTAATCCGCCGCGTGCTCCATTATGTAAAACATGCTTTTGCCCTCGTTGTCGGCAAGGATCTCGACCGCCGAAAGCGTCGCGTCTCCGATCTTGCGCTTCGGCTCGTTTATTATGCGGCGCAGGCGCAGATTATCTCCCGTGTTGTTGACGACGCAGAGATACGCGAGCACGTCCTTTATCTCCTTGCGCTCGTAGAAGCGCGTTCCGCCGAGCACTCTGTACGGTATTCCGGAGCGGAGAAGGACGTTTTCTATCGAGTTCGACTGCGCGTTTGTGCGGTAAAGCACGGCGAAATCGGAATATCTGCGTTTTTCTCGCAGGAACAGTTCGAGCGTCTTGTTGACGATGAACCTGCCCTCGTCAATATACGAATCGACCTGCTTAAAGAATATCTTTTCGCCTTGCGGGCGGTTCGTCCAGAGTTCTTTGCCGCGTCTGCCGTAATTGTTTCTGATGACCGAGTTCGCGGCGCCGAGGATATTCCCCGTCGAGCGATAGTTCTCTTCGAGCTTTATCACCTTTGCGCCCGTCAGCTTTTCGTCGAAATGGAGTATGTTTTCGATAGTCGCACCGCGGAATTTATAAATGCTCTGATCGTCGTCGCCGACGACCATGAGATTGCCGTATCCGCCCGAAAGGAGCGTCGTCAGCTCAAATTGCGCGTAGTTCGTATCCTGAAATTCGTCAACCAGCACATATCTGAACTGGCGCTGATATTTCTCAAGCACGTCGGGATGCTCCCGCAGGAGCGCCACCGTCTTCATTATTATATCGTCGAAGTCGAGCGCCATCGACTCCGTGAGTTTCTGCTGATAGAGCGTGTAGAGTGACGATATCTGCTGCAATTTGTAATCGGCGCCGACCTCCGCGTCAAAT
>JAFXWT010000293.1 GCA_017542695.1 Clostridia bacterium | reverse complement strand
TCTTCGACACGATACTCGAATACATTCCCTGCCCCGAAGGCGAGCCGGACGATCCTCTCCAGCTCCTCGTATCTTCCATAGACTACAACGACTACGTCGGCAGGATAGGTATCGGCAGGATCGAGCGCGGCGTTATGCGTCAGAATCAGGAAGCTATGATCTCAAACTTCCACGACAAAGACAAAGCGCCGAAAAAGACGAAGATCGTCAGCATCAGCCAGATCGACGGTCTTTCCCGCGTTCCCGTGGAGGAAGCGAAAATGGGCGACATCATCTGCTTCTCCGGAGCTGAAAATATCACTATAGGCGACACGATAACATCTGTTGACTGCGTCGAGCCACTCGAATTCGTCAAGGTCAGCGAGCCGACGATGGAGATGACTTTCTCCGTCAACGACGGGCCTTTCGCGGGCAAGGAGGGCAAATACGTAACGTCCCGCCAGCTCCGCGACAGACTTTATAAAGAACTTCTCAAAGACGTTTCGCTCCGCGTTTCCGACGGCGATACGACTGATAACTTCAAGGTCGCGGGCAGGGGCGAAATGCACCTTTCCATCCTCATTGAAACAATGCGCCGCGAGGGATTCGAGCTTTGCGTCAGCACGCCGAGAGTGCTTTATAAGGACATCGACGGCGTGACATGCGAGCCCGTCGAGCGCGTTGACATCGACGTTCCGCAGGAATATTCCGGCACTGTCGTCGAAAAACTCAGCGCACGCAAGGGCGATCTTATCAATATGTCGCCTCACGGCAGCCGTATGAGGATAGAATATCTCATTCCGACGCGATGCCTGTTCGGTTACAGAAGCGAATTTCTCACCGACACGCGCGGCGAGGGGATACTCAATTCGATATTCGACTCTTATCAGCCGTACCGCGGCGAGATAACGAGAAGATTCACAGGTTCGCTCGTCGCGTCCGAAGCGGGAGAATCGACGTCCTACGGCGTGTTCAACTCGCAGGAGCGCGGTACGATGTTCATCGGCAAGCAGTGCCCCGTATATGAAGGCATGATCGTCGGCGAGAACCCCAAAATGGGCGATATCGCCGTCAACGTCTGCAAGGAAAAACACCTTACGGCTATCCGCTCAACGGGCGCCGATGAAGCGCTTACGCTCATCACTCCGAGAATAATGTCGCTTGAAGAGGCGATAGAATTCATCGCCGACGACGAGCTGATCGAGGTCACGCCGAAATCGATCCGACTTCGCAAACGCATACTTTCAAACGAGCTTCGCTACAAGCTCGCCGGAAAACTGAAAAAGGAAGCCGGCAACTGATTTTTTTCGGAGGTTATTATGAGCAAGGTCATTATCCCCGAGGGGTATAAAAGCGCGCTTGATCTGTATCAGACGCAGGCGGCGATCTGCGTCATTCACGAGGTTTTTGAAAAAAAACTTTCCGATGCGCTGAACCTTATCCGCGTATCAGCGCCGCTGTTCGTCGAGCCCGAAACGGGCCTCAACGACGATCTGAACGGCGTCGAACGCGCCGTCACTTTCGACGTCAAGGAAACCGGAACGACTGCGGCGGTCGTCCATTCTCTCGCAAAGTGGAAGAGAATGGCGCTTCACACCTACGGTTTTCCTGTCGGAGAGGGCATCTACACCGATATGAACGCCATCCGCCGCGACGAAGAACTCGACAATCTCCATTCGATCTATGTAGACCAGTGGGATTGGGAAAAAGTCATCACAAAAGAGCAGAGAACGACGGAATATCTCAAAGATACGGTCAAAAGAATAGTCGACGCGATCTGCGACACGGAAGACGAGCTGAACAAAAAATTCCCGCTCTTCCGCACTCATTCGCGCGACGTTTCGTTCGTCACGGCTCAGGAGCTTGAGGATCTGTACCCCGACAAAACGCCGAAAGAGCGCGAAAACGAATATCTCCGCCTGCATAAGACGGCGTTCATTATGCAGATAGGTAAAAAATTGAAGTCCGGCAAGGCACACGACGGCCGCGCGCCCGACTACGATGATTGGGAGCTTAACGGCGATATCATGTTCTTCAACGACGTGCTCGGCTGCGCTTTTGAGGTTTCCTCAATGGGTATTCGCGTCTCGCCCGAATCGCTTGACAAACAGCTTAAAGAGGCGCACGCCGACGAGAGACGAAATATGAAATTTCATAAAATGCTCCTTGACGGGAAACTGCCATATACGATAGGAGGCGGCATCGGTCAATCGCGTCTCTCAATGCTGCTTCTCGAAAAAGCGCATATCGGCGAGGTGCAGTCGTCCGTCTGGGACGATGAAACAAAGCGCGTCTGCGCCGAAAACGGAGTAATACTGCTTTAACGGAGGGCGTATGTCAAAAAAGGGAAGAGATACGAAGATCAAGATCGTCAAGGCGGCGTGGGAGCTTTTCTATAAGCAGGGATACGACGATACGACGATCGAGGAGATAGTTGATGAATCAGGCACGTCGAAGGGCTCGTTCTATCATTATTTTGAAAGCAAGGACGCGCTTCTCGGCTCGCTCGCGTATCTTTTCGACGAAAAATACGAGGAGCTCGAAAAAACGCTCGACCTCGACGCGCCGATCTTCGATACGCTCGTGTTCTTAAATCAGGAACTGTTCGACATGATCGACAATAAGATCGACCGCGACCTGATCTCAAAACTTTATTCGACGCAGCTTGTCCGCCGCGGCGAGCGGAGTCTTCTCGACAACGACAGACTTTATTATAAACTGCTCAAAAAGCTGATGGCGCTCGGTCAGGAGCGCGGCGAGCTGACGTCCGAGCTTTCCGTCGGCGATATGGTTCACCTGTATGCGATGTGCGAGCGCGCGCTGATCTGCGATTGGTGCCTCTATGGCTTTAATTTCTCGCTGAAGTCGTATTCAAAGGAAATGCTCCCGATGATGATATACAAAATCAAAAAATAATTTTTTGTACGGATTTTGTTTTATAAAACGGTCTATATTGATTTTTGCTAAAATATCCTTGAAATCGCTTGATTTTCAAGGATATTTTTTTAATTATGCAAAAATTAGTCTATACTGCGTTCTGTATTGCAGTTTATTTTTGTTTATGATATAATGAGCGCGTAAATTTTTCGGAGGCACTTATGAACACATTCACATGGATCGCCATCGCGGTATACCTGATCGGTATGATATCCGTCGGCATTTATTTCTCAAAACGTACGAAAAGCACGTCCGAATACTTTCTCGGCGGCAGAAAGCTCGGCCCGTTTGTAACGGCGATGAGCGCCGAGGCGTCGGATATGAGTAGCTGGCTCCTTATGGGGCTTCCCGGCGTCGCCCTCGCGGGCGGACTTTGCGAAGCGTCGTGGACGGCGATAGGTCTCGCTGTCGGCACTTATATAAACTTCCTTATCGTCGCAAAGCGCATCCGCGTTTATTCGAGCAAGATCGACGCCGTCACTGTTCCGGAGTTTTTCTCAAAGCGCTTTGGCGACGGAGGGAAGATACTTTCCGTTGTTTCCGCGCTTGTGATCGTCATATTTTTCATTCCTTATACCGCGTCGGGCTTTAACGCCTGCGGAACGCTGTTCAACAGCTTGTCCGGCGGCGATATCCCCTATCGCACCGCGATGCTTGTATCGGCGGCGGTAATCGTCGCGTACACGGCGCTCGGCGGCTTCCTTGCCGCGTCGACGACCGACTTTGTTCAGTCGATAGTGATGACTCTCGCACTCGTCGTCGTCGTTTTCTTCGGCGTCGGATACGCAGGCGGATGGTCGAGCGTCGTCGAAAACGCAAAGAATTTGCCTTCGTTCACATCGCTTCTTTCGTCTTATGATATGAAGAGCGGCGCGTCCGGCGGCTCATACGGCGTGCTGAATATCATTTCGACTGTCGCGTGGGGACTCGGCTACTTCGGAATGCCCCATATCCTGCTGAGATTCATGGCTATCAAGGACTCGAAAAAGCTCACTGCGTCGCGCCGTATCGCAACGTCGTGGGTGGTCGTTTCGATGGGCGTGGCGATATTGATCGGCGTCATCGGCAGCGCCGCCGTCTCAAACGGAGCGATCTCGCTCACGGCCGAGAATTCCCAGCGAATAATCATTGAAATAGCAAAGAAAATCGGCGAAAACGGCATATTCTTCGCTCTGCTCACAGGCATTATAATTTCGGGTATCCTCGCGTCGACGATGTCGACCGCCGATTCCCAGCTCCTCGCCGCATCGTCGAGCATATCGAAAGACCTCCTCGGCGACGTTTTCGGACTGAAAATATCGCAGAAAAAGTCGATGATCATCTCCCGCCTGACGATAGTCGTCATAGCCGTCGTCGCTGTGTTCTGGGCGTGGAACGAGGACTCCGTGTTCACGATAGTGTCGTTCGCTTGGGCGGGCTTCGGAGCGGCGTTCGGACCTGTCGTTTTGTTCTCGCTGTTCTGGAAGCGCACGACAAAATGGGGCGCGCTCGCGGGAATGATCACGGGCGGCGCGATGGTTTTCATCTGGAAATACCTCATTTCAAAACTTGGCGGCGTGTTCAAAATATATGAGCTTCTCCCCGCGTTCGTTCTCGCCTGCGTCGCTCTCGTCGTCGTGAGTCTGCTCACGAAAAAGCCCGACGAAAGCGTCGAAAAGACGTTTATCGAGGTCAGCGCCGAAGTTAAGGCGAAAGCGTGAATTGACAACAAAAACCGGCTCCCGCAAGGGAGCCGGAATTTTTATTTTTTTGCGTTCTTTTCGAGTTCTTCTTTGATCCGCTGAAATTCGGGATCGTCGCGGAGAAAATCGTAGCATTTGTTGTTAAGCGAGTGCAGGCGGGTGGAGCAGTCGTTCTCGGTGTAATTCTTGGAAAAACTCATACCTTTATCATCGCGCTTATTCAGCATAAGCGATTTGTATTTGTACACATTGCCGTTTTCGACCCCCACCATATAATCGTCGAATATTTTCGCATATTTTGCGGCGTCGGCAAGATGTTTTAATGCGTTTTCTCTGTCTTTACAACATGCGTAAAAATATGCTATTTCCGAAGATAATTCGCTCGTTCTTGTATAGTGGAATCCCGACGTTTCTTTATCGTAAAGAGCAAGATATAAATTCAAAGCGTATTTTAATATTTCGATCTTTTCTTCCGCCGAATAGTTCTTTCCTAACCAAGCGAGAGATTTCACTTCGCGTGAAAGATCGTCGGTGAGTGATGCGATCATGCTCTGAATGTAAATTATTTTTTCGTCGCCCGTCAGCGCATTTTCCATTAGATGAAAAACCGAAGAATAAATGCTGCCGCCCATTTCGGCACACTTTTTTGCGCTTTCATAGTCGCCGATATGTGAATAAGTATACGTCATCAGTTCCAGCGCGAAATCTCTCTGGCGTGTTTTTGTCGAGCGGTCAAGAATTTCTTTTCCGAGTTCGATGACTTTTTCCGAGAGCGTTTTATCCTTTGCGTCGCCTTTCATAAAAATATCCCACATCGCGCGCATATAGTTTTCAATCACGTCGAGATCGTTCGGGTATTTCTTGTATGCCTCGCTCCAAAGGTCGTAATTTGCCTCGACATCTCCTTTGAATAATAACTCTTTGCTCTTATTTTTCCACTCCTCGATCTCGGCTTTTACCTTTTCTTCGCCGAGCCCGAGCAGTTCATCGATGGACGTATCAAAATACATTGCAATTCGCGGCAGCAGGGTGATGTCGGGATATCCCTCGTCGCGCTCCCATTTCGATACGGCTTGCGCCGAAATGTCGAGGTGCTGCGCCAGCGCCTCCTGCGTCACGCCTTTCCTTTGGCGCAGTTCTTTGAGTTTTTTGTGCAGTTCCATAGTATCACCTTTCAAATACAAAGTGACAAGGCCTTGTCCCGAATAAATGATACCACATTAAAACGTCAAAATCAACAACCGCAAAGTTTATTTTCGGTTGAAAAATTAAACCTACGGTTTATTTATCGATATCGCATATCAAATACGTAAACGGCGGTTCACCGCCGTTTATTCTTTTGAAGCGTGTTATCGTGTGCGCCGCAACAAGAGGTCGCTCGATTCCGTCGCCCGTCACAGTCACCGTGTTCGTTATAGCATCGCCCGCGCAAGCTGAAACACGCGCCTGATAAACGACGACCGCAGTCGCTTCTGCAGGCACAATGATATCGCTGAAAATAAGCACGGGCGACGTGACTTCCGGCACGATCTGCCTCCGCGCCCCGCCGATGAATATCGCTGCCGTTCCTTCGATGTACGAAAGCTGAGAAACACCTCCCGCCGCACCGAGATCGTCGCTGAGAGTTACCGTTTTCGGCGCGTTCGTGCCGTTCACGATGCTGATGACATACGTCACTTTTCCGCATATCTCATAATGCGACTCAACTGCGCTTTTGAATACGGACACACGAGGCGAAAGCGTCCCTTTTACGATGTTCGACGCGACAGATTTTTCGCCCCAAAAAAGATACGCGCGATTTGAAAAGTCGGCCATTTTCTCACCTGAGTTTGCGTGTTTTACTAAAATTATATTATAACTGCCGATAAATGTTCGAAAAACGCACCGATAATTGCACGCACAATAAAAAGAGACGATAATCATTGACAAAAATAAGCGTGAGTGATATAATAACTCATGCTTATTTCATTTTTACGAGGTATATATGATCCAATGTTCAGACAGACTCGAACATGTTCATTCCGACATTCGCGGGCCGCTTTATCAGGAGGCGCTCCGCATGGAATCGGAAGGAACGAACGTTCTCAAACTCAATACAGGTAACCCCGGGCGCTTCGGCTTCCAGCTTCCGAATTCGGTAAGACAGGCGCTCGCGCTCCATATCGACGAAGCGGTGCCGTACTGCGACGTGCGCGGTATGACGACGGCGCGCAGCGTGATCTGCACGTACCACATCGGTCGCGGATTGCAGGGTATTATGCCAAGCGACGTCTTTATATGCAATGGCGTTTCGGAAGCCGCGTCAATGCTCATGAATTCTCTCATCGGCACAAATGACGAAATCCTCCTTCCGACGCCGTGCTACTCCCTTTGGAGCAACAACGCATACCTTTGCGGCGGCAAGCCGGTGTTTTACCGCTGCGACCCGAAAAACCACTGGAACCCCGACATCGACGATATCAAAAGCAAGATCACGCCGCGCACAAAGGCGATACTGATAATCAACCCGAACAATCCGACGGGAGCCGTCTACTCGCACGAGATACTCGTCGCCATTGCCGACATCGCAAGGGAAAACCACCTCGTTATCCTGTCCGACGAGATTTACGACCGTCTTGTGATGGACGGACTTCGCCACGAGTCGATAGGCGCGATAGCGCCCGACATTCCGTGCGTGACGTTCAACGGTCTCTCGAAGAGCCATATAATATGCGGCTTCCGTTGCGGCTGGATGGTATTCTCCGGTCCCAAGGGCGAGCTTGACGAGGTCAAAAACGGCGTAATGAAGCTCGCGTCGATGCGCCTTTGCGGCAACGCGCTGACTCAGCTCGTCATTCCCGCCGCGCTCGTCGACAGCGAAAGCACTCGTGAAATGCTCGTGCCGGGCGGCCGTCTTTTCGAGCAGAGAAGAGCGACGATGGAAGGGCTCGATAAGATTGACGGCGTATATTACGAAAAAAACCGCGCGGCGTTCTATCTCTTTCCGGGCATCGAAAAAGAAAAATTCGACTTTACCGACGGGCAGGATTTTGCGATGAAATTCCTCCACGAATATAACGTTCTCGTTATCCCCGGCAGTGGATTTGACTGGCATGAGGATATCCGTTTCCGCATCGTAATGCTCCCCGACGCCGAAGTGCTGTCGAAAGCGATGAACGATCTCAAACACTTCCTTGATCATCACAGAGTAAAATGAATATCTGAAAGACGGG
>JAFXWT010000292.1 GCA_017542695.1 Clostridia bacterium | reverse complement strand
TAGTAAAATAATAATGAAATCAAATATGCTGCAAGAGGTCTTACAGTTTCAAATAATAACGAACCGGCGAATAACTAAAAAACGCTATTGGCGATCGCCGCCGTGTTTCTGATGATCGGCGTCGTATATATGTGTACGATACCTTTGCCGACGGGCTTTAAAAAATGAACTTCTTTGAATTAAATTAAATACGTTTTAACTAATAAGGAGGATTTTTCACAATGTACCTGTACTTATCGATTGCGCTGACGATATGCGCCGGGATCGGATTCGGCTACGGGCTGTATCGGTTCTTCCGGGACGAGTCGGCGCTGTACGTCCGTATGATCATTTTCAGCGTCGGGTGCGCCATGTTCGGGCGACTGTTCGAAACGCTTCAGTATCTGGTGAACGGTGAGCTCGGCAGCGGATTCCACGTCGGAATGCTCGGTATCGTCGGGAGCTTCCTCTTCCTGTTCAGCGCAAACTTCGGGCAGATGGACTCGGTAGTCGACGACGGCTCGTCGGCGTTCCGCAAAACGAGGATCCTATCTCTCGCGGCTCCCGCGGTCATCGTTGCGATCTGGTGCCTTATCGCCGCCGCAAAAGGCCTTAACAAAACCACGATCCCGCTCGGCGTTGAAACGCTGTTCATCGCTCAGGCTTCGTATTTCCACCTGAAGCATCTGATCATCAAGGACGTGGAGTACGGTCTGATCAAAGCGATACGAAGCTACAACCTGTTCGCGCTCATCTACGCGCTTCTGTGTATGCTTGAGATGCTGATAGAAAGCTTCAATCTCCCTGAAATCTGCATAGCGGTCGTATACGTTCTTCAGTGCGTCGTGCTTCTTGTATTCGTACCTGTTCTTGAAAGGGGCGTGAAAAAATGGACAACCTGACATACATCTCCTTTATCGCCATAACGGTATCGCTCGCTCTGATGCTGCCGCTGATGGAGAAGAAGACACGCCGCGTCATGAGCTTCATGATCGTCGGTATTTTCGCCTGCCTGTTTATCTCGGAGGTAAACGGTATTCTTCTCAAAGCGTTTGACAACGACGTTTATTACGTCACGACAACGATAACTCCGGTGACGGAAGAGATAATAAAAATGCTTCCGATCCTCTATTTTGCCATAGTGATAACGGACGACCGGCGTACGCTGATCGCGAACTCCTTCGCTGTCGGCGTCGGCTTCGCTCTGCTTGAAAACGTCGTTATCCTCACTCAGAACGTGGAAAGTGTAACGATCTTCTGGGCGCTGGTACGCGGATTCGGATCGGGTCTTGTTCACGGTATCTGCACCGTAATGGTCGGCTGGGGCGTATCCTACGTCAAAAAACGCCGCAAGCTGTTCTACTGCGGTACTTTCGCGCTGCTCAGCTCCGCGATCATCTATCACGCCACATACAACCTGCTCGTTCAGTCGAAATACCAATACGTCGGCATCGTGCTCCCGATCGTGACTTACATACCCGTCTTGCTTCTTACCGTCGGTAAAAGGGCAAAGTCCGCAAAAGCCGCAAAACAGTGATCGGGTCAGAGTGATAAATACTGCTGAAAGGATAGATACAGACGCACAACGCCGGGCTTCCCGGACCTTGTGAGCGCTATTCTGTATTGTATGGAGATTTATATGAAAATACATTCCAATTGTCGGCGTCTGACCTCGTTTCTCCTTGCCGTCCTGATCGCCTCTTCGCTTATCGTCCCGATGGCGCTGCCGGTCAGCGCCGCCAATCGCCGCTTCATCACGGAGCTGCGCGTGGCGGCGGGCGAAGACGCCGTGGCGACGCTGGAGGCGGACGGCTGGTCCGTTATGATGGT
>JAFXWT010000291.1 GCA_017542695.1 Clostridia bacterium | reverse complement strand
GGCTCGTCCTTCTTCGGCTTGCCCCGGTCCGGAAGACTGCACCACGCCTTGAGCGCGCGTTCTGCACGTTCTAAATCGGGCGTATCGGTCTCCCACATATATCCTCTCGCAAGGATCGTGAAGACGCGAGTCAGCGCGTCGAATTTCTTGAGCATATCGTAAGTGAAACGCCCGAGATAACCGGTATCGCGCTTGCTCTTTATCACGTATTCCGGGAAGGTTGTGTACGCTTTGAATTCTTCTATTTCATTCAGCATATACTATCACCCCTTCACTGCGTTATCCGCTATGCGGTCGAGAAGAACGTCCATCGCAAAATCGCGTTTTTTGAGCGCAACGGCGCATTTTAACGCCGTATCGGGATCGATTCGCTCATTCAGATATAGCCTCGTACGGCTTGCCGCGAGATCGCGGTAGTCTTTACTTCTGCCTTTCAGATAGTGCTCCATAATATCGTTGACAAGCTCGCTGTCCGTATCGGTTCGGACGGCGTTTTTCTTTCTCTCCTCGGCAACGTACATATCGTCAAGATCTGCGATGATATCCGAGAGGATACGGAAGCCGAAACTCCTGAAATCGGCGAAAAGGTCGATATATTCGTGCCTGTTGTACGGAAGATAACGCAAAAGGAAATCTTCGCGTCCGTCCTCGTCCAAAAGGTGCCAGTTTTCACGGTCGAGCGCGTCGCGGATATCGTGAACCTCCTCCGCGCTTGATTCCTGAAATACGCCGTACAGCTCGTCGGTCGTGTATTCTTCCTCCTGTGCGCGTGAGAAAAGGATTCGCTCAATATCGCCGCAGCGCGTCATCTGCTTGATCTTGATCCGGCTGACGCGGATGCGCCGGAGAGCCTCGTTGTAATCGGAGATCATGCCGCGCATAAGTTCCAGATCCTTCGGGTCGAGCTTGTCCGTCCAGCCTCTTTTTCTGGCAAAGGAAAACAGTTCCGCGTCCCTTACCGGCTTCGGTTTCAGTTTCGGTGTGTTCTTTTCAAGCATACGGGCGTAATACGGCAGTTTTTCCACGTTGGAGCTGACCGTATCCCAGTCGGTGTTCTCAAAGAAAGTTTCGAGTTTTTCCTTAACGGTCGGCTCGTACCACTCCCGTCCGTCCTTGCTGTTTACGATGTTTTTGTACGTCAGGAACGGACTGCGCGGAACGCCAAACGAGAAAAATCCGACGTATTCTTCAATATCCGGCTTGACGCCGCTTTTCGCGGAGTCGATCTCCAGCCCGGTCAGTATTTCAAGCGTTTCGGTCTCCTCCGTCATCTGCTTGCGCAACTTTGAATCGGAGTTTTCATCATATGCGATGATACTGCGGTTGAACGCCGCGTTGCATATCTGTCCGATCCGTTCGTCAAAGGTAGAACGCACCGTTTCAAAACGCGCTTTCCAGTCGCTTTCGTCCCGTATCTGCGGCGCGGCGGACGGGATATGTAAAACCGGGATCTGCGCGGACGTGTAGTCGAAGTGCAGTCCTCTGTAATTGCGTGCAACGCAGCTGTTCATCAGCGGGTCGGCG
>JAFXWT010000290.1 GCA_017542695.1 Clostridia bacterium | reverse complement strand
GAGCTTTTTGATCTTTCCGTCGTTCCGTCTGAACACTACCTCGTACACGTCGACCGTGTAATGCTCGCTCTCGTTGTTTGAATTGCGGCGGGTGTGCTCCTCGGTATACCTTCTTCTGTTCTCAACGACGCCCTCCCAGTCCTTTCTCGACGTGTACTGAAAGATGAGCCATACGATCCAGAAGGTCCAGAGGATCGCCATGACTATTCCGTAGATCGGAAGGAATTCGGAAAACTCCATCTTCGACGTAAAGTAGATCGCACCGAAGATGATCGCGCTGAGGATCAGCATAAATACGAACATCCCTACGACGTTCTTTTTCTTTTGCCGGCGGAAGCAGGGATCGCCCGCCCTGTCCGACCAGCCGACGCCCGCGGCGCCGCGCGCGGGTGATGCGCCGTATTTTGAGCCGCCGTACGGCGCGCCGCACCCCGGGCAGATATCGAAATTCTTTTCGATGCGCGCGCCGCACACCGTGCAAAAATGCTCGCCGCTGCCGAATCTCTTCTTAGCCATAACTATTCACCTTGTATATTTATTTTTTCAGTCAGTGACCGTGACCGTGATATTTCCGTCAAGCGCCTCGCGCGGGATGAACACGGTCGGGACCTTCATCAGTTCGTCGTATCCGCGCTCGAATTTCGCGCCGTCGACCTCGATCTTACGCTCGCCGCCGCGCTTTTCATACTTCACCGTGACGCGGGCGCTGCAAAGATCGATCCCGAGCTCGCCGCGCTCGGAGGGGAAGGTCTTCGGGAACGCGACCGTGACTCCCGAGAGCGTCGGCATAACGCCGAAGCCGTATTTTACGATCTCCTTGACTATCACGCAGCCGGAACCGGTGTGCCAGTCGGAAAGGCTCTCGCCGTCGATGTCGTACTCGGGGTTTTCACAGTAAGAGTTAGGCATGACGAACGAGGTCAGCGTCGCGTTTTCGTGAGTTATCACGATGCTCCGCTCGATCTCGCGCCAAGCCCGTTCGCTCTCGCCGAGCGCGAAAAGCGTCATCGTTCCGAAAAGTGAGCAATGGACGTATGCGCAGGCGTTCTCGTACGTTCCGGGAACGATCTCGACGATCCTTCCGACGCCCTTCGTTCCTTTGGAGAACGGAACGTCGAAGGTCTTCAGTCCGTACTTCGACGATACCGCGTCGACACATTCGACGATCGCGCTCTTAAGCGACGGATCGCGCGCGATAAAGCCTGTCGTCGCCCAGAACGCGTTCGGCGTCAGACTGTGACGGTCGGCGCCGTCGGGGTCGCAAAACGACCCGACCTTATAGCAAACCGCGTCGCCCCATCCGTGGACTATGCGGCGGCGTTCGCCGTCGCTCTCAACGGCGTACTTTTCAAGCCCCCGCTCGATGCCCTCGATCGCCTCGTCGTAAGACGGTATTTTTTCTGTGTATTTTCCGACGAGGGAGAGTATCTCCTTCATCTCGTAAAGGTTCTGTCTGAACTGGAGCGTCGCCATCACCGTGACGCCGCTTCCGTACGTTCCGTCCTCCGCTT
>JAFXWT010000289.1 GCA_017542695.1 Clostridia bacterium | reverse complement strand
TTTCCGGATCATCAGGATATATCTCAATAGTTCTTCCATTGCATTCAATATACTTATTCTTGCTTTTGTCGATTGATAAAACAAAGTTACCGCCGGGATTTAGCAACGAATAGATTTTTGCAATCGTATCGGCTTTGTTATTAAAATGCATAAAAGTTAATGAGGAATAGATCACATCATATTTTTCGGAAAAAACGAACGTGCTGAAATCACCGTGAATCAATGTAACATTGTTGAATCTTTTTAAGTTTTGTTTTGCTTTTTCAACAGTTTTCTCTGATATATCAATTCCTGTAAATGTTCTGCAAAGAGGAGCGGTACGCACTGCCAATCTGCCCGTGCCAACGCCTATCTCAAGCACCGATTTGCTAACATTTAAGTCCAACAAATCAATAAACGCGCTGCCATCCCAACGATCCATATGTTTCTTTAACGGTTCGGGATCAAAAACAGGATCGTTGTTTTCGTCAATCAATGCGTCGTAGTGCGACGAAACGTTATTGATCATTTTTTGTGATTCCTTTCGCAGTAGAACACGAGGCGATCAGAAGTCTGCGAATATTGCCGCATAATCTCTCAGTGCTTTTGTACTGTATTTCATCGATCCTTCCGGTTTCAAACATCAACATCAGCCAATAACTTGTTTCGTTTGATTCTTTAAGGGCAATTTCGAGTTTAGAAATAAAATCCGCTTTACTGTGTGCATATTGTGCTTCGTGAATATTAGCGCCGACGGATGTTCCCGCGCGTGCAAATTGATCTATCATATATGAGCTTTTCGGCGTTTTAATGCTGTCCGCAAGGTTTACGACAGCGACGGCGAATTCAAAAGAAAGATTGAGCAGTTTATTATCGGACACTTTTTCATACCTCTGGAAGTATTACTGACCGAATTATACCAGAAAACACGGAAAAAGTCAATGATATACGGCTGCGCCGTATGATATACCGTGCTGACGCACGGCATGATATATTTGCTGACGCAAATATGATATAATATCCGTTCCTTATACGCCCGTAGGCGTATATCATCGCACGAAGTGCGATATCATCCCGAAGGGATATCACCCGTTCCGAAAAAGGAACGGATATTATTGAAAGAAACCTGATTTGGTAGACAAATCAGGTTTCTTTCATGGCAGGGGCGCTAGGACTCGAACCCAGGACCAACGGTTTTGGAGACCGCGATTCTACCAACTGAACTACACCCCTGTACGGCGGGAAATAGTATAGCACACTTTTTTCGGAATTGCAAGGGGGTTGAAAAGTTTTTTTGGCGTTTCGGGTACGGGACGTTGAAAAAGAGGAGATACGTTATGATGATAATAATAGGCGCGTCACGCATAAAAGAGTTGAAAAAAGGCGTCTGCTATGCTATTATGGATATGAGGTGATTTCTTTGAAAACGCTTGAAACCGAAAGATTGATCCTGCGCGATTGGGAAAGCAGGGATTCAGACGATCTGTTTGCTATTCTATCGAATCCCGCCGTCTCTCTCTCCGAGGGGGCTTCGCCTGTCGAAAGCAAAGAAAAAAGCAATGCCGTTTTGGATTATATGATAAGGAAAAAGAACGGGTATGCGATTGAACTGAAATCCACCGGTTCGGTGATCGGCGGAATCGGACTGAACGAGGACGCAAAAGGCGATAAGACAGCGCGCAATCTCGGTTTTTATCTGGCGGAAGAATATTGGAACCGGGGCTTGATGACGGAAGCCCTGACGGTCGTTATCGCAAACGCCAAAGAGATCACGGACAAATTATCCGCAACGCAATACAACAACCCGAAATCCGAGCATTTATTGAACAAAATGGGATTTCAACAAGCAGGCGTTCTTCGCAACTTCAAAAGGAAAATCGACGCAGAACCGCACGACGAGCCGTATTATTTGCTGATTCTGTAAGGTTCAGCCGTTTCGGAGGATAATCGAAATGAACTTCAAGGTGATTGACAAAGAGACCTACTATCGAAAAGGGGTATTCCGTCACTTTTCGGAAGATTGTAAATG
>JAFXWT010000288.1 GCA_017542695.1 Clostridia bacterium | reverse complement strand
GTTTGTCGGGATCATTCGCCGGCTTTATGTCCGCCGACTTGTTTGTTTCTTTCTATCGTTGTCGCGCCTTCCTGAAGATTCATTCCTTTTAGAATGGCGTTTTTTCCAAACTTCTTTTTGAGTTTGATAGACGTCTCCTGAATCTTGCGTTCCCGTTCACGTTCCGCTTTCTCGGCGGCGTGTTTTCGCTCGATTTCTTCCGGATCATCAAAAAGCGTCAGTTGTATTTGTTCCGGCTCGGATTTTACCTTAGACTCATCCATGACGTGATTGGCGACGACGTACATTCTGCGAACCGTCAGGTCCTTATCAACGATCCTGTCGTAGAGTTCGGATACTTTATCCATTATGAGTTTGGTCGATGACGTGAACTTCCCGAGATTGATAGAACCGTGCGCCTGTTTCGGGGCTTTTCGACCGTAGCGGTCAATCTCAACGGCCCCTCTGTACGTACTGCCTTCCTTGACATTTTCAATGTCATAACCAACCGTCAGAACCATCTGATCCGTAACAAGACCTTTTTCAACGAGATCCAGTACAAGCAGATCGGTCATTTCCTGAACGATAAGCTTTCCTTTTTTGAAATCGTATGGTTGCGAAAGCACCTGCCCGGAACTCAAGCTGCTGTTTTCCGGCTTGTACGATTTGACGTCTGCAATTGTTGTCGGCTCCCAACCCCATGCGTGATTGATGAGCAGCTCGGCGTTGACACCAAACTCCTTATAAAGCCTTTCTTCATTTTCATCGGAACACAAGGCAATGTCGCCGAGCGTGTAGATGCCCATTGCCTCAAGCCGTTTGGCTATTCCGCCTCCGATACGCCATATATCCGTGATCGGTTTGTGATCCCACAACTGACGACGAAAGCTCATAACGTCAAGTTCGGCGATACGAACGCCGTCTTTGTCTGCCGGCATGTGCTTTGCAGTCACGTCCATAGCAACTTTAGCAAGGAACATATTTGTTCCGATGCCTGCGGTCGCGGTAATGCCCGTTTCTTTAAGCACATTCTTTATAAGCCGCATTGCGAAATCGTGGGCGGTCAGCTTGTATGTTTTCAGATAGTACGTCGCATCTATGAATACTTCATCGACTGAATAGGCGAAAATGTCCTCAGGGGCGACGTCTCTCAAATAGATCGAGTAGATCTGTCCGCTGACCTTCATATACTCCGCCATACGTGGCGGTGCTTTTATGAAATCAATCTCTAATGTAGGGTCGGATTTCAGTTTGTTGTAGTCGTCAGACTTGCCGGAAAAGGGTTTCCCGCGAAGAGCGTACTTTCGTTGCCGATTAACTTCATTGACTCGCTGAATGGCCTCAAAAAGTCTCGCTCTCCCTGAAATGCCGTAGGATTTAAGCGAGGGAGAAACAGCAAGGCAAATCGTTTTCTCCGTCCGGCTCTCATCCGCGACAACAAGGTTTGTCGTAAGAGGATCGCGCTTGCGAGCCACACATTCGACGGAGGCGTAAAACGACTTCAGGTCGATTGCAATATATATTCTGTCGCCGTCGTCAATCATACGCTCACCGTCCCTTCATTGATATACTTTTGCTGATTATTATGATTTTGGAGTCAATTTCCGCTGTATTTCACGAATGCTTGCACGAACATTACTTATTCTTTCATCGAGTTCACTCATTGTTGATAGCAGTTCCGTTATTTCAGCATCATTCGTCCTCAAGAATCCTGCCGTAAACGAAGTAGGAAGCATGAATTTCTTATCTCCGACGGGAAAAGAAACGGTTATATATCCGCCCTGTTGAGATGAAATAGTACCGCTGCCAAACATGCGGTGCTCAATTTTTAACCCTACAGCAGAAAAGTCATCATATGCAGCTCGTTCAGAAAGCAGTTCTTCAAGCTCGCCTGTCAACTCTTTCAGCTAGGATTCAGCGGCTTCTATCCTTGCTTTTTCCTCTCGTTCTTTTGCGTTTGCTTTTGTTGGACGGTAAATATTTATTCCGTGGTAGAGGTTGTACACAACCCCGCTGTAAATAATGTCAAAAGCGAGAATATGATAATCATCTTCAGAGTACATCTTTTCGGTAATACGGTCTCTGTGAGCTTTAATCAGATCCGGAATTGATTTTATCTGCTCGACGAGCCAGTCGCACATTCTGTAGTATTTGCTCAGATGAAAATCTTGCCCGGTGCCGAAATCATCACCATACTCTACGCAATACATAAACTCTCTCGCCTGCGTAGCCTTAAACAGATAGTTCTTGTCCGGCGCAAAGAGATTCACATAAAACAGAACGCTTCTGAGATCCTGTCTGTATTTCCATTTTCCGGGTTCATATTTGTCAAGGAGATCGTTAATCGAATCTGCAAATTCCTCTATGCGATCCTGTCTCTTGTTAATATCGCCGCCGTCATCGTTGTAAAACAGAGTTCTAAATAGGGTCCTGATTTCTTCAGTTAGTTCTGTTCTTTCTGCAAGTTTAATAATTCCGTTTGCAGGCTGTACAATGTGGTTGTTTATAAGGTTGGATGTTTTTGAAACCGCCTCTTTGAACATACCAGCAAAGTCTTCAGCCTCTATATCCCAAATGTCCTTGAAGTGCTTGAACGCTTCCCATTTATAATACTCTTGGTTGTTATCATCATTGATCGTGTTAAAGTTCTTCAAATAGTTATCGATAAGGCTATTGAGATGAGCATTATTCATTATCGTATTAACCTCACTTTTAGTCGGCTTTTTGCGGATTCTTATATCTCCTCAATATGTATGCTAGTACTCCGTATATTTCAGGATTATCAGTATAAATATCTTCGCGTTCTTCCACACCAGACGCGTGAAGAACATATTTGTCTGATTTCAAGTCAGCAAGTATTTGTCTCGCTATTGGTTTTTCGCCATTTATCCCCACGAGAACAACATCTCCGATTTTGGGGTCTTGCATTGTCGAAAAGAACAGCAAGTCTTTATCCCAAATGTCAAAATCGCTCATTCCGTTGCCGTCAGCCGTTCCTGTTATTATGCCATCTTCATCGATGACGTCTATTGATAACCTGGCGATACTAACTGCTTTCTCAAACGGAAGTTTCAATGAACATTCTTTTATTGGCTTCATCATTTGTCCTTGCCTTCTAATGCTCTGTAATATTCAATTACAGATTCGCGTTTGATTTTATTTATCATATCCCTTGCGTTTCCTTGCCGTGTTATGTACGAGTCGTCTCCCTCTTCAATATATCCCTGTAATTGAGCAATCGGATCATAACCGGCATTTTCCAATAGAGATACGATCTTATTTAGTTGTATTTCTTCAATCTCAGTCACTTGGAAATCACCTTTTCGTTTTATTTCCCGCCGTGCTCATAGTAATAATCTTCGGCGTCCTCGTAATCGAAGAAGTCATCCCAATAATACTCGTAAAAATCTTCGGGATGCGAAAAGCCTTCAACGCTTGGGTCTGTTGACGTTTTTCCACTTCTGGGCGTATATGTGCTTGTG
>JAFXWT010000287.1 GCA_017542695.1 Clostridia bacterium | reverse complement strand
TTGCGCTCCTCGATCGTTTTGGAAGATGGGAAAATACCTTCCGTGAAACCGACGATAAACACCACGGGAAATTCGAGACCTTTTGCGGAGTGGATCGTCATCAGTTTGACCGCGTCCGTAGGCTTTTCTTCGTCTTCGCCAGATTGGAGCGCTATCTGCTGCAAAAACTCTCTGAGAGTAATATCTTCGCCGAAAGAACGCTCAAACTCGTTGGCGATCCGTTTAAATTCAGCGAGGTTTTCAAGTCGCTCTTCCTCGCCCAGTTCGCGGATATACTGCTCATATCCGGATTCGACAGTGACGCGGTTGACGATTTCGGAAATGCGCGCGGAGGACGCAAATTGCCGCATCGTATCGATGAAATTCGTAAATTCGCGTGCGCCGCTCGATTTGAAAGACGATTCGTTCAGGTTGTTTTTCAGGGTCGTGAACAAACTGCTTCCGCTCTCGTCATCGAACAACGACACAGTGCTTTCTTTCAGGCTCTCAAGGTATGCCATCTTCTGGCGGCCGAATTTCCGCCGGGGCGTGTTGATGATGCGCTTAAACGAAACGTCGTCATCAAATTCGATAAGCCGCAGATAGGCGATGATGTCAAGTATCTCCATCCGCTGGTAGAACTTGTCGCCGCCGTAGATCTCGTACGGGATGTTGCTTTCAACGAATTTCTTTTCAATAACGCGGGACAGGAAGCCGGACCGGTACAGGACGGCGAAATCTGAGAAAGAATATCCCTTTATCTTCCGGAGTTCCCGTATATTATCAACGATCAGTTTGTTTTCTTCATCGTCGCTCTTTGAATGATAATGTGTAACGACCGCACCGTTTTCCGACTTTGTGAAAAGATCCTTTTTCAGGCGAAGCTCGTTTTTCTCAATAAGATGATTGGCACAGCGCAGTATCTGCGGCGTAGAGCGGTAATTCTGATTCAGAAAAATCGTTTCCGTCGGGGAGTGCATCTTGTCAAAATCAACCAGGAGTTTGACGTCCGAGCCGCGCCATTCGTATATGTTCTGATCAGGGTCACCAACGATCATCAGGTTTTTGTATTTGCCCGAGAGGATATCAACAAGCTTTAGCTCGCGTTTTGAGCTGTCCTGAAACTCATCGACCTGAATATAGTTCAACCGATCCTGCCATTTGTCCCTGATCTCCGCGTCTGTTTCAAGAAGGTAAAGTGCAAAACTCATCAGATCGCTGAAATCGAGAGAATATACCGCTTTCTGTCGCTGCATGAACTCTTCAATGATCTGATCGTCTTTGTTTTTTATGTCCGCCATGATCTGACACGGTTTAGGATTGCAGAATCTTGGCACGTAATCAGTAGTGCTTTTTACGAAATTTATCTTTTTCAGTATACTCTCAAAGCTGGCATAATCGAGCTTAAGTTCGTGCTTCTGATATATTTCTTCCAGGATCGCTTTCTGCTGCGAGGTGTCAATTATCTGGAAGCCCTTCGAAAAAAACAATTTTTCAGGATTTTCACGCAGAAGTCTTGCGCAGAAACCGTGATACGTGCATATAAGAGAAGTGTCATATTCTGGGCCGATCAGCGCTCGAATTCGCTTCTTCATTTCGCCGGCGGCTTTATTGGTAAATGTTACGCACAGGATGTTGGCGGAGTCAATGCCGTACTCCTGCACGAGATAGGCATATCTGCTGACAAGGAGTTTGGTTTTCCCGCTTCCGGCGCCGGCAATCACACGCACATATCCTTCCGTCGCCTTGACCGCCTCGATCTGTTTATTGTTCAATTTATCGAATAAGTTCATAAATCAAGCCTCTCCAAATCCGATGGTTACATAATACACAAAACACAGTACCGAAACCGGTACATTAC
>JAFXWT010000286.1 GCA_017542695.1 Clostridia bacterium | reverse complement strand
GTATTATGAATAATAAGATGGACTGGGTTTTTCATTACGTCGCCAACGGCGTTAGGTGTGAAGAATGCGGAGAAGAGGAAAACGGATTTCCCGAATACATCTGCGACGCACATACGCACGGTATGGATAAGTACGGACATCCCGAGTTCCAGGTCGTTCTGAATTACGGACCGCAGGAGGTCGGAAGACTGCTCAATACAATGGGCTGCCGCGTCCGTGACGGAGAGCGCTTCAAAGACGGCGATTTGGTGAAGGGACTTTACGAAGACTGTGATATACTACTTCGCGAAATACCTGACTGCAATAACGTACCGGTTCTGAGGCTGATTATTCCGGATAAACAGAACAGGTGGCCGGAACAGTGTGAAGCGCCTTACGCATACCAAGTGCTTGCTACTCCCGTGTTTTACATTGGAGCAAATAAACACAGCGACTGAAAACAATTGAATAAACCGCACAAAGGGTGCGGGGAACAAATCTAACCCCGCACGCACTTGTGGCCTGCGGGGAATCTATATTTTTCGGAGGTTACATATGAATCAGCGGTTTATGATGCAGGATTACTGCATTGATGTGGATTACGGCACACACGTGCTTAACCGTCTCAGGACGAGATTTGATATGGAGTCCGCCTGGCTGGACTATATACTCGAATCGATTTTTACAGACGAAAACGTCGCGGATTACCTGATCAACGACGTCAGGATCGGCGAAGACGTCATCGTGATCGACGAGGACAGCGGCGTGTCATTTGCGCTCAACGTCGGTACGGATTGCTTTTACGTCAAGACGGTGTTCAACGCTTATGACGACAGTATGCGAATCGGCGATATGCAGAAGGTTCTGCGATTCGCACGCGAACTCGGCTTACGCGTAGAAGAATTTCAAAGAAAAAGGAGACCGTGTTATGCTTAAGTTCAAAAAAGGAGATCTTGTGATGATCGTAAAACCGATTTTCGTCAGAAAAAAGGACGGCAGCATCGTGAATCTTACGGGAAGAAAAGGCGTTGTTGTGATTCCTCTGGTGAAAAAGTGCAGATGTGATTTTGGTCTTGAAAAACAGATGCTTATTCCGAACACGCATCTTGACAGACTGGAGGAAGCGGCATGAAAATGATACCCTACGACAAAGAGAAGCACGGAAAGTATATCGAGGGCGTAAGCCCTCGGTGCTACGTGCGTGGAGATATCGATCACAACGGCAATAGGTGGACGAGTTTTGTGCCTCTTTCGCAGATCGATCACGCCGAAAGAGAGGCTTTGAACGCTTACACAAAGAAGTTTGTGGATATGCCTTGTATGACAAGCGTCGCCTCGCTTTATGAGTTCTGCCTTCAGTATCCGGAAGCGGCCTTCGGCGATCCGGATGACAAATCTTTTCTTTTTTTTAAAAAGGATGGGTTCTCTGCGTATCTCATCAAGGTTGTCTGCCGCGAAAGGGACTATAACTTTTATATCAATGCATACCCGATCAAGGCGGATTAATGAGAAAAGTGCCCGGAGAATGAGAAATTTCTCCGGGCGCCGTTTCATATGAAAAGAATTATATTTACAATAATTGTCGGAAGGCAGTAAAAAGAAGGTGAAGATGATGTACGGATAACCGGCAATAATACTAACGGGAAAATAACAAGATAGAGTTGTTAATTCTCATCCTTTTATCCAATATCACAATTCACACTTTCCTATTGCATTCCGAAAAAATGATAAAATAAAAATAGGTGGTATTGAAGCATGAAGGATAATTTTATCGCGGACAGAATAACCGAACTTCGTATGAAACACGATGTATCGGAGTACAACCTGAGTTATAGCTTAGGCAAATCAAAATCATACATAGGAGAGATCACGTCGGGAAAGAATCAACCGTCCGTCGATATGCTTCTGGCTATCTGCGACTGGTTTGGCATCACCCCTGTGGAGTTCTTTATTCCCGGAGAAACGGAGGGTGATAGGGAGTTTTACTCAAACTATAAATTGCTCAAAGATGAGGACAAAGCGTTTGTTGCGCGTATGATCCGGCTTATACTCCTTGAGAATTCTTCTGAACCAAAACGTAAATGATCCGCGTTGGCGGTCATAAATATAAAAAGAGGAGGCTGTTCCATGATAGAAAAAACGAATGTGCTTCCCGTTGGAAGCATGATCACGGTGCGTTTCGCATCCGAAGGCGGCAGGGAAACCGTCGCCGTTATTGTTGGGCATCTTTCTTTACGTAAAGACAGGCAGTGTTTTTACGACTACGTTTGTGTGGAGTATCCAAAGGGGTATGAAAACGGCGTGTTCTATATCAACCATGACGATATAGCGACCGTTATAAGCACTCCCGACGACGTCGGAAACAAGCACGAACGATGGCTTGAGAGAAAGTATGCCGAATATAAGGTTTACTATTCCGATTATCATCCGGAACTACGACCGGATCCGGAGAAGGCCCGTTTGTCATCCAGAATTGCGGATCTGATGTATCTAAGAAATAAAAAAATACATATCATTAAACGCATTGTATGCGCTATAGCAGGTATTGCCGGCGCCGCATCGATTGCTTTCGTGACGAAAAGTTGGGAAGCAGCATGCGGCGCCGTTTTGTTTTATGTGGTCGGAATGGTTTCGGAAATATGAAAAAGTGCCGGCGTTCAGCCGGCACCTGTTCGTTTCCTAAGCATCTTGGAATCGTATCTGTTTTTTAAGGAATTCAAATCGTTCTTTTGTTACGCCCGGTGAGCGCGTATTGCGCAGATTCGGATTCGACTGCGCATATTCGTCTCGCAGTTTGGTTACCTCGGGCAAGGAAATATCGAACAACTGAGCGATTTGTCTCAGCGTCATTCCTTCCTTTAAATAATACCGATCAAATCTTTCGGCATTGAGTCGTTCAGCGGCCTTTTTCCGCTGACTCGTCTTAATGCCTTTTTTCGTCCTGAAAACACGTACCGCATGCGGAGTCGTATTGAGCGCCTTTGCGATCTGATTGTCATTCCAACACTTGTCTATGAACAGCGCTCTGACAGTGTTTTCGTCCAGACGTTCGTCGACCGGAGTTAAAGAAAGGTTGTTTTCCCTGATCTGTTCCGCCACATAGGAGTATGCGATATGATAGGTGTCGGCGATCTGCCTGATTCCCATTCTCTTGAGAACGGTTTTCAGCCATTCGACGGAGAAGGTCTCGATACCCGGTTCCGCTGGGGGGATCAAATCGTATTCTTCTGCGATCCAGGAAACAGAATGTTCCTTTAGAAGTTCAAAGAGGACCGCAGGATCAAGCGTTTTAATTTCCAACCGGATCAATTCGAAAAACCATTTGTTCGGCGTAAAGTCCGCTATCTCCTTTGCCAAAGGATGATCGGAGTTAATATATTCGTTATGAAGTGCGTCAATCCTGCTTCTGTTGTGGCCGGAAATGAGCGCGATTTGCGATCTGCTGAGATAATCCTTTACATACAGTTTGTGATACAACTCGATCGGGATCTCGTTTTCGTGGTCCTTGCGGGAATAGTAGGTGATGTTGTATTTTGCTCTTGCCTTTTTCACCGTCTCGGTTGCACAACAGTATATATCCGCTATAGCCGAATCGGTCATTTTCTTTTCCACAAACAGGGAATACAAAACTTCCGGAGTCAATTGCTTTGCGATTGACTTTTTTTCAAGCCCGTAGGTGTTCATCAGGGTTTTGATCATTTTGGAAGAGCATTTTACGCTTTTCGCCACAGAGGAGACGGTGTTGATATAAATTCTTTCCTCAAGCCACGATTTGGTGACCAAAAGTCTGATAGGAAACGCAGATCTGTCCTTTGCACTGCATTCTGCGTAAAAAGCTTCAAGCACGCTTTCATCAACACCGAGCTCGTCGGCCATCATCGGCACCGTTTTTGATTCGGCTGCCAACGCTTTTATCGTTTCTTCTGAAAAAGAGACTTTATCCATGCTAGCGCCTCCCTTCTCTTTTTCGGGGAACGGATTTATTATACACGAAATCATAGATAAAATCAAGTGGTTTTCAAAAAACTTTACTTATTATTTTTATACTATCTCATTATAGTTCAAGCAGTATGCGGTAATAGGGTATAGACGGAATAAGAGGGCAAAACGCACCTTTGCAAAGCGCAGACAAAAATAATTTTGAAAATTATGAGAAAAATTATACCCGTTTGCTTGACTTTTGGCAAAAACTTGGGTAATATTTCATCGGAAGGGCAAAACACACCCCTTTCAGCAATAAACTGAAACAAATTAAAAGCAAAATGGTCTGACCAGCCATCCGCCGGCGATTGACTTCAGGGACTTGCAACAGAAAAACAGAAAGGATTCAAATTATGAAGATCACAAAAGTTTATGTTCATCTGTTCCAAAACCCGCGCGGCAAGGTTCGCGCATCCGCAAGCGTAGTCTTTGACGACTGTTTCAGGATCAAGGATATCATGGTAGTCGCGAGGGAAGACGAGAAAGACGTCTATGCTTCCATGCCGTGCAGAAAGATGCCTGACAATAAGTACATGGCTATCGCTTACCCGCTCACCCCTGAGTTCAGACGTGAACTCGAAGAGGCGATCGCGCTTGAATACGAAGCGGAGCTTGTTCGCAGGGATCAGGCTGAGGTGAACGGTGAAGACGACGCAAGCGACGAGAACGAAATCGATATGCAGGAGGAAGACGACGTATGATCGGAAGAAGAGGCAGACCTAAAAAAGCGCCGGCGAATCCGTCCGGGGAATTTCCGAATCTCTGTAGCATTTGGCAATATGCCACCGACGTTGCAAACCGACTTCTTCAGGAAGAGTACGAGGGCGACGAAGAGTACATCAATGCAATCGAACCGGAATTTGAATCGCTTACGGATCTGATCGGGAACTCGATGCTTGATCTCATTGAGTATGAGCAGGAGATATTCCGTGATACAGCACTCGGCATCATTATTGCGGCCAAGTCCCAATACTTCGATTTCGATTCTGAGATTACGGATTTTGACGTTACTCTCTCGATTGAGTTGTCGCGTCAGATCAGTATGTGCATTGACGAGGTAACGGAATTCGAGAACAAATACAAGTCGGATAAATGCTTTGTTTTCGATTTCGAACGACGCTATCCAATTCGGGAAAAAAAGATGGTTTGCATTGATTCAGATGATATCAAATCTGAAGAGTAGGTCAATATCTCTCTGAAAATAACTCGCAGCAAGGAAGGTGAAGTCAGTCATCAACTGAAAAACAATAAAAAGCAATTCCTTAATTAACGAGGTGTGAAAATGAAAATACTGACCTGTATATTTGCTTTTATGATTTTCGCCTGCGTCGGGAGCTTTATCGGAGTCTGTTTCGATAGGATCCCGAAGGGCGAGAAGATCTGGAGGGGTCGATCGCACTGCGACGTCTGTGGGAAGAAGCTCAGTGTGTTAGAGCTTGTTCCGATCATCAGCTTTATCTGCCTGCGGGGTAGATGTCACGGATGCAAAGAGAAGATTTCGCCGGTAAGCACGTTCATCGAGCTTGCGACGGCGACGCTTGGGACTCTCATGATCTATATTTACGGTCTGACTGTGCAGGGAATTGCCTTCGGCCTTACAACTGCTATTCTTATCGAGATTACGCTTCTTGATTATAAGACGATGGAGATCTCTGATCTCGCTTGCGGACTTATCGCATTATCGGGACTCGCTCTTATGATCTGGAACGGAAGCTATATCTCATCGCTCATTGGCGCATTCTGCGTCAGCGTCCCGTTCCTCATTATGGCGCTTGCCGGAGGAATGGGACTGGGCGATGCCAAACTTATGGCTGCGGTTGGTATTCTGCTTGGGTGGAAGCAAACGCTTCTCGCCGCATTCTTCGGTATTGTTATCGGGTGTATTGCGGCGCTCATTCTGAAACTCAAAAAAAAACGTGGATGGAAAAGCGAGATCCCGTTCGGTCCGTTCCTTTGCGTCGGCTCTTTTTTGTCGATGCTTGTCGGCGAACAGATCCTCTCGTTCTATCTGTCCCTACTTTGAACTCAAAAAATAAGGAGAATATCAACTTATGAACAAGAAAAATAATAAACGCAACTCCCGCAAGGGCTTCACGCTCGTCGAACTGCTCGTCGTTATCGGCATCCTGGCAGTTCTCGCCGCCGTCGCGATCCCGTCCGTAGCCGGACTGATCGAGAAGGGCAACGTCTCTACCGACACCCAGAACGCCACCGAAATGACCAACGCCATCGAGCGCTGGGTCGGTGAGTACGAGGTGTACATCGCCGAGGCGAACGCCGGCACGCTCGATTCGAGCGACCCCGTTGCGGGCCGTGTGGCAAACACCATCAAAACCGTCGACACCGCTTTCAGCGCCACCAACAGAACGACTGTCAAGAAGTTCGAAAAGGGCACTCCCGCGACTGCGGAGAGTACGACTGTCGGTTCCGTCGACTACAGAACCAAGTATCCGACCAGCGAGGCAATGGTGAAAGCCGTTATCTCCAACTACACCAAGATCAAGGGCGAGAGCTTCGAGCCGAAGCAGAAGACCATGTCGTTCTTCTACTGCCCGAATCTCGGCGCCGTAATCTTTGCCGATTCCGATTCCAAGGTTGCTGACCTCAACGCTCAGTTCAAGAACGGTATCGACGCGAAAGGTAACGCTCTCTCCAACACGACGGTCTGGATCAACCTTACCACTGACACTGCTAACGATAAAGTTCCGGCAACAAGTGGTAACTAATTAATCTTGCTCAAACCTTTGCGGTAAACAACCGCAAGTCATAGGTTTGCAGGCTGAAAACCATAAGGATGCAGGGCGCAAACTTATGAGTTGGAGGCTCAGAACAGCTTTAGAGAATACTATGCCCCCAAAAAAGTCTTCGCTCTTCACAGATACAGTATAATTAACTGTGGCACAACTTGTTTACTACGTGAAGAGTTGCGTCGTCTCTTCACAAGTCTTCACAGGTCTTCACACACTGAGATACATATAAGCGAGAAGAGGCGTGAAGAGTTGAGAGAACTCTTCACGCATATATCATTCACTAGATCAGCTTGTTAATTCATAATTGTGAAGAGTGAAGAGTTTTTTGCAAAATTCTTTTTTCAAAAACTAAAGCTCCCCCAAATCACCATCGTTTTGTAGCAATGTTAGCAAAATATTTTTTCCTCACGAGGGAAAAAAACTAACGAGGGAGAAAAAGCGAACTGCTTACTAGTAGTAAAAGGACGGCTTACTTCCACTAAGCCGCCCTTTTACTACCGTTAAGTCTACCCTAAGCTTATAGTTATTTTACTGCGATGCACTCTATCTCTACCATAGCCCCTTTGGGCAAGGTCTTTACTGCTACAGCTGAGCGAGCTGGATAAGGTGCTTGGAAGAAAGAGGCGTAAACCTCATTCATAGCGGCAAAGTCGTTCATATCGGCCAAAAAGACAGTAGTCTTTACCACATTAGCTAAAGTAAGACCTGCTGACTCAAGGATGGCTTGGGCATTCAAAATAGACTGACGAGTCTGTTCCTTGATACCGCCCTCTGGGAACTGACCTGTAGCAGGATCGATGGGCAACTGACCTGAGGCATAAACAAAACCATTGGCCTCAATGGCCTGACTATAAGGCCCGATAGCAGCAGGAGCCTTCTCTGTACTGATTACTTGTTTCATAATATCATTTTTAAATTAATGAGGTAAAGATAGAG
>JAFXWT010000285.1 GCA_017542695.1 Clostridia bacterium | reverse complement strand
GACCGCAACTCCGGGAAGAGAGCTGAGAAGCACGCGGCGAAGCGAGTTGCCGAGTGTGATCCCGTATCCTCTTTCGAGCGGTTCAACGATAAACGTACCGCTTTTTCCGTCTTCACTGAGATCTATCGCCGAAATGTTCGGTTTTTCAATTTCTATCATCTAATTATCCCTCCTGATATTATTTTTACGCACAAAATGCTTTCATAAATGCCGCCGAAATACGCCCAAACGACGATTTGGCAAGCATCGCCTTGGGGGTAATTATTTGGAGTACAACTCGACGATGAGGTGAGACTGTACCTCGTAGTCAAGATCTTCCGTAACGGGCATACGATTGACCGTTGCGCAGAAGTTATCTCTGTCTACGTCGAGCCAGCTCGGTACTACGTACGATGCCGTAGCTTCAAGGTTCTCTTTGAACTTAACATTCGTTCTGCTGCCTTCTTTGAGAGCAACGACGTCGCCGACTTTGAGTCTGTAAGACGGGATGTCGACCTTTTTGCCGTTTACCGTGAAATGACCGTGGTTGACAAGCTGTCTTGCTTCTCTTCTCGTCATTGCAAAGCCCATTCTGTAAACTACGTTGTCAAGTCTGGATTCAAGAAGCGTGATGATGTTGCCACCGGCGCTGCCTTCCATCTTCGTTGCGAGTTCATAATAATGATAGAACTGTTTTTCGAGAACACCGTAGATGAATTTAAGTTTCTGTTTTTCTTTGAGCTGAAGACCGTACTCGGAAACCTTTTTTCTTGTATTGGCGCCGGGATTTCTGTTCGAGCTCTTGTCAACGCCTACAACCGTGGGGCTTATTCCGAGATATCTGCATCTCTTAAGAATAGGATCTTTATTTACTGCCATTTTCTAAACACCTCCTGTAATTATACGCGTCTGATCTTCGGGGGTCTGCATCCGTTGTGCGGAACCGGAGTTACGTCACGGATAAGTGTGATCTCGAGTCCCTGTGTCTGAAGAGCGCGGATAGCGGACTCTCTGCCCTGACCGGGGCCCTTAACATATACTTCGACCTTCTTCATACCGTTGTCAACTGCGATCTTTGCAGCTGCTTCGGCAGCCATCTGCGCGGCGAATGCCGTGGATTTTCTCGAACCGCGGAAGCCGAGCTCGCCTGCGGAAGCCCACGATACAGCGTTGCCGTTGGTATCTGTGATAGTGACGATAGTATTGTTATACGTTGCGCGGATGTGAGCTGCGCCGAACTCGACGTTCTTGCGCTCACGGCGCTTTCTGACTACTTTTTTTGTAGCAGCTGTTTTTGCCATTTTTCTGTCACTCCTTACTTATTTCTTCTTGTTAGCGATTGTCTTTGCGGGACCTTTTCTCGTTCTCGCATTCGTTTTTGTTCTCTGACCGCGAACCGGAAGTCCTTTTCTGTGACGAACACCGCGGTAGCAGCCGATCTCAACCATTCTCTTTATATCGAGCGCAACGTCTCTGCGCAGGTCGCCTTCGACCTTGTGGAAGTTTTCGATCTCATCGCGGAGCTTCGAAACATCGTCTTCCGTGAGGTCCTTGCAACGCGTATCGGGGTCGATACCCGTCTTGGCGAGGATCTGGTTTGCTGTTGAACGGCCGATACCATAAATATAAGTAAGACCGATCTCTACTCTTTTCTGATTAGGAATTTCTACACCAGCTATACGAGCCATTCTGTAAATACACCTCCCTTATGGTAGTTTAGCCCTGTCTCTGTTTGTGTTTGGGGTTTTCGCAAATTACCATTACATGGCCTTTTCTTTTGATGATTTTGCACTTATCGCAAATCTTTTTAACGGAAGGTTTAACTTTCATGTGTTTTACACCGTTCCTTTCATTAGTTAATTTGGTTTGGCGGGCTTATTCGCCGGCAAGACGCCACGTTATACGTCCTTTTGTAAGGTCGTATATCGACACCTCGACGGTTACTCTGTCACCCGGCACGATTTTGATGAAGTTCATGCGAAGCTTTCCCGAAATCTGCGCGGTCACGACGTGACCGTTGGGCAGCTTCACCTTGAATGTGGCGTTGGGCATCGTTTCAATGACCGTGCCTTCAAATTCTATAACATCGTCTTTTGGCATGATGATTCTCCTGAATTATTTTAAGTGAGTCTTTCGCCGATGAAGCGGTCGATCTCGCGGCGCAGAAGACTGTCTGTCGCTTCTCCGCCCGCGATCTTGTTGCAAACATCCTGCGAAAGCCGTGTCAGTATGCTTATGTGCTTTGTTTTTTTCGGTTTCGGATATGAGAGCTTGCGCGTCTTGCCGTCGGCGACGAAAACCTTATCGTCGTCCGCCGCGCCGACTATCACGAGTATCAGCCCTGCGTCGTGTCCCGCAAGGGATACGCACACACTTCCGACACGCGGATCATCTCTGTTGACGCCTGCTCTTGTTCCGTTATCTTTCGACATCTTATTCCACCTTGGTGAAGAGCACGGGTTCGCCGTCGGTTATTGCAACGGTGTGCTCGTAATGTGCAGAAAGTGAACCGTCGGCCGTTACGACCGTCCAGTTGTCACGGAGCACTTTTACTTCAAACGTACCCATGTTGATCATCGGCTCGATGGCGATAGTCATTCCCTTGTAAAGCCGCTGACCGCGACCTGCCGTACCGTAATTCGGCACCTCGGGATCCTCGTGCAGCTCGTGACCGACGCCGTGACCGACGTACTGACGAACGACTCCGTATCCCTTCGACTCGGCATAAGCCGAAATCGCGGAACCGATATCTCCGATGCGGTTGCCGTGCCTTGCGAACTCAACGCCGCAGAAAAACGACTCTTTCGTCGCATCTATAAGCGCCTGCGCCTCGGGCGAGATCTTTCCGACTCCGAATGTGTTCGCGCTGTCTCCGTGGAAACCGCGGTAGCAAGCGCCGACATCTATCTTCACGATGTCGCCTTCTTTAAGGATTCTGTCCTTTTTCGGAATGCCGTGGATTATCTCGTCATTGACGCTGACACAAGCACTGCCGGGGAAACCGCCGTATCCGAGGAACGACGGGCGGGCGCCGCATTTAACGATATAATCGTGGATGACAGTATCTATTTCTTTGGTACTGACTCCCTCTTTTATATGCTCGCGCCCTTTTAAGATCGCCTCACCGGTGATCCTTCCGGCAATTTTCATCAAAGCCAATTGTTCGTTGTTTTTGATTTGTATCATTTTTTAACCTCTGATACCGTCGAGGACCTTGCAAATTTCAGCCGTTATCTGCTCGATGGGAGCGTTTCCGGGGATAAGCGTGAGCTTTCCCTTCTCGGCATAGAAATCTTTAAGCGGTTCTGTCTGGTCGTGGTATGTCTTAAGACGATCCTTGACGACCTCGGGCTTGTCGTCGGCTCTGACGTAAAGCTCACCGCCGCACTTATCGCATACACCCTCGACTTTCGTCGGAATGTGCTTTACGTGATAAGCCGTGCCGCAGCCCTTGCAAAGCCGTCTGCCGCCCATGCGCTCCACGATGTCGTCGTCGTCAACTTCAATGCTGATGACAGCGTCCATTGTGATGCCCATATCGTCAAGCGCCCTCGCCTGCGGGACCGTTCTCGGAAAGCCGTCGAGGATGAATCCTTTCTTGCAGTCATCCTGTCCGAGTCTTTCGTTGATGATGCCGATAACGACGTCATCAGGAACGAGAGCGCCCGAGGAAACGTAGCTCTTCGCCTTTATACCGAGTTCGGAACCGTTCGCCATAGCTTCGCGGAGGATGGCGCCCGTCGAGATCGACGGAATACCGTATTTCTCCGAGATCTTCTCGGCTTGAGTTCCTTTTCCGGCGCCGGGAGCGCCGAGAAACATAAGTTTCATAACATACCTCCTCATAATTCATTCTCTCTCCGCCGCCTTTTAGAGCGGCGGAGACGAGAGTCGATCTTATTTAAGGAATCCTTTGTAGTGACGCATTGTCATCTGAGCTTCGAGCTCTCTGAACGTTTCAAGCGTTACACCGACAACGATAAGGAGTGTCGAGCCGCTGAATGAAACGACGTTGAGAAGTCCGCCGGATACCACGTTGAGTATGATCGGCACACACGCGACGATGCTGAGGAAGAACGCGCCCATGAGCACGACTTTGTTGAGCACCTTCGTGATGTACTGAACGGTAGGTCTGCCCGGACGGATACCCGGGATAGAGCCGCCGTTCTGCATGAGGTTGTTTGCGACCTCCGTCGGATTGAAGTAGATCGAGATATAGAAGTAAGCAAACGCGATGATGAGGATGAACAGCACGAGCGCGTAAATGATGCTCGAGGACGAAAGTGCGTTATAAACCTTCGCCCAGAAGCCGTCGCCCGTCGAGCCGCCGGCAAGGAATATGATCGTCGTCGGGAGCGACACGAGTGTGCTCGCAAAGATGATAGGCATAACGCCCGACATATTCAGCTTGATCGGCAGGTTCGAGTTCTGCCCGCCGTACATCTTTCTGCCCACGGTGCGCTTCGCGTACTGGATCGGTATTCTTCTCTCCGCATCCGACATATACGTAACGAATACAACGGAAGCGATGATGATGAGCACTGTCAGCACGCCGTAGATGATAACGACCGCGAGAGACGCTTCGTCGCTTGTATACGCCGATTTAAGCGTCTGATAAAGGGCGTAGAGCGTTGACGGGAATCCGCCGACGATGTTTGCGAAAAGGATAATGGAGATACCGTTGCCGATACCCTGCTCATCAATCTTTTCGGCAAGCCACATAACGAGCGCTGCGCCCGCCGTGTAGCACGCGATGATGACTATCGCGGAGAATACCTCGTTGAATCCGCCCGTGTAGTAGAACAGACCGTCGCCGACCTGTGTACGAAGAATCCTATAATAACCGAACGCCGTGATAACGGCGAGACCGATCGTTACGTAGCGGGTGATTCTTTCGATCTTCTTTCTGCCTTCTTCGCCGCTCTTCGAGAGCTTTTCGATAGCGGGGATCGCCACGCCGAGAAGCTGCATTACGATGGAAGCGGTGATGTAAGGCGAAACGGAAAGAGCGAGAAGCGTTGCGTTTCCGAACGCGTTACCGGACAGAATGTTGAGGTAAGCGAATATCGAACCGCCGGAATAAACAGTTGCGAGCTGCTCGATCTGGCTGTAGTCGATAAACGGAATGGGAAGCGAAGCTCCGAGACGGTAAAGAACTATGATCACAAGCGTGAACAGTATCTTCGTGCGTATCTCGGGTACTGCCCATGCATTTCTCAATGTCTTAAGCACTTATACCACCTCGCACTTTCCGCCTGCGGCTTCAATCTTCTCTTTTGCGCTTGCAGAGAAGCTGCTTGCCTTTACAGTTACTTTCTTTGTGAGTTCGCCGCGGCCAAGCACCTTCAAACCGTCGTAAGCTCTGCTGATCTTGCCGCATTCGAGAAGCGTTTCAACGGAAATTTCCGCGCCGTTCTCAAAGCAATCGAGTGCTTCCACGTTTATGATAGCAAACTTTGTTGCAAATCTGTTTTTGAATCCTCTTTTAGGGAGTCTTCTGTAAAGCGGGATCTGACCGCCTTCAAAGCCCGGTCTAACGCCGCCGCCGGAACGGGCATTCTGACCTTTGTGGCCTTTGCCTGCCGTTTTGCCGTTACCTGAGCCGGGGCCTCTGCCTTTACGGAAATTCGCTTTTACAGAGCCTTCCGCGGGAGCGAGTTCATGTAACTTCATTTGGGTTTCCTCCTTTATTATTTTTATAAAGATAAATTCTTGTCGGTAAAATTACGCGTTCTCAACTTTTACAAGGTGAGCGAGTACCTTTACCTTACCCAAAACGGAAGCATCGTTGTTCTGCTCTGTAACATCGCCGATCTTGTTAAGGCCAAGCGATTTGGCAGTTGCCTTCTGGTTAGGGGTCGAACCGATGAGACTCTTCGTAAGTGTGATCTTGATCTTTTCCATTACAAATTACCTCCTCAGCCCTTGATTTTTTCAACGTCAACGCCGCGCATCGCAGCGACCTGCTCAGCCGTGCGGAGAGCTTTGAGTCCTTCAAACGTAGCTTTTACAACGTTTGTCGGATTCGACGAACGGAGACATTTAGCACGAATGTCCTTGATACCCGCAAGTTCAACGACAGCGCGGACAGTAAGTCCTGCGATGATACCGGTTCCGGGAGCGGCGGGTTTCATGATGACCTTCGCAGCACCGTATTCGCCGATAACTTCGTGCGGGATAGTCGTACCTTTGAGAGATACTTCGATGATGTTCTTCTTCGCATCCTCGATACCCTTGCGGATAGCTTCGGGATATTCGGATGCTTTTCCGAGACCGTAGCCAACGTGACCGTTTCCGTCACCTACTACCATGATTGCAGCCTGGCGAGCGATGCGTCCACCCTTGACGGTCTTGGAAACACGGTTTGTCGCGACTGTGCGCTCTGTGAGTTCGAGCGTATTCGGATCAATAATTTTTGCCATGTCGTTCCTCCTCCTATCAGAATTTGAGTCCGCCTTCGCGGGCGCCTTCTGCAAGTTCTTTTACTCGACCCGTGTAAACGTAACCGCCACGGTCGAATACTACTTCTGTTATTCCTTTTGCGGCAGCGCGCTCGGCGATCACCTTGCCGATTTCTTTCGCTGCTTCCTTGTTGCCGCCGTAACCGTTGAAAGTCTTTTCAAGGGTGGACGCGGATACAAGAG
>JAFXWT010000284.1 GCA_017542695.1 Clostridia bacterium | reverse complement strand
CTCCTTATTAGAATCGAGTAGGTGCTAATGAATAGCACCTCTCACACCACCGTACGTGCCGTTCGGCATACGGCGGTTCAATTCAAGTAATAATCCAAGCAACAAAGGAGTCCTCGTTTTGCGAGGATTTCTTTGTTTATGAGGTGCAATCCCGTAGTCTTGGCAACCGCTTGATAGTGGCCTCCGAAACCTACCGCTTGTCTTGCCATCCACTCGGGTGCCCCGAGTTTACGCAGTCCCCAATATCGCTTTTCTCTTGTTTTCCACTGTTTCCAAATGACAATTCTCATACGCGTACGCAGCCGCTCGTCGATCCTTTTGAGGTTTTGTCTCATACTCCCGCTTTTTGAAGTAATTGATCCATCCTCGGATGACTTCATTCAGTTTCCTGATCCTCGTGTCCATTAAGATCGACCAACTGCGTTTCGTCAGTCCCTTTAATTTCCTCTTGAATTTTGCAACTGAATCCTGATGCGGTCTTGCCTTCCACTTGCCGTCCTTACTGTCCTTCCAGAATCCGAACCCAAGGTATTTCAGTCCGCCCGGTCTCGTGACTTTCGTCTTCGTCATATTGACTTTGAGTCCGAGTTTCCTTTCGATCCAGTTCGTCACGGTGTGCATTACCCTGTTTGCGGCTGCGCTGCTCCCTACCGTGATTACGCAGTCGTCCGCATACCTGACAAAGTGCAGTCCTCTCGATTCCAGTTCCATATCCAGTTCGTTCAGCATAATGTTTGACAGCAACGGTGAGAGGTTTCCTCCTTGCGGAGTCCCTTTCTCTGTTTCCTCATATTCGCCCCTTACCATAACCCCCGCTTTCAGATATTTGCTGATAAGCGATTCAGTGTCAGGGTCGTGTATGAGTTTTCCCACAAGCGTCATAAGTTTGTCCTGCGGAACGTTGTCGAAAAACTTTTCGAGGTCGATATCCACGATATACTCATATCCGTCGTTGAGGTATTCAAGCAACTTAATCACCGCTTGTTGTGCTCTCCTCTTCGGTCTGAAACCGTAGCTGTATTCGCTGAAATACGGCTCTGCTATCAGTATCAGCTTCTGCGATATCGCTTGTTCGATGATACGGTCTATCACCGTCGGTATCCCGAGTTTTCTCACCCCGCCGTTTGGCTTCGGTATTTCCACCCGCCTTACCGGTTGCGGCTGATATTTCCGCTTCCGTATTTTCTCCCGTATCTCTGCCCAGTTTTCTCTGAGATATCCGTCGATTTCTTCCACGGTTATCCCGTCTATCCCGCTTGCGCCTTTGTTTGCTTTTACCCTCTTGTACGCAAGCAACATATTCTCCCTGCTGAGTATTTCCTCTAAGAGTTGCGACATCTTGGCGTCTCCTTTCCGTCCTCTGCTTTCGCTCCCTTAAGCCTATCTCCTTTGTACCGTTTGTTCCGTTACGTCTTCGCTCTCGGTACTCGTCGGTTACGGTCGTTCACATTTAGAGTTCTATTTGACTTCTTGAATTGTTCAGTCCTTCCCGATTTCTCGGTACTATGACCTCTGCTGACTTCTCACAATTCGTTGTTACTATACTCCGTTTCGCATACGGCTACTCCTTCGTACTTGTGAGATCTCGCGGGATAAGTCGCCAGTCTTTCCTCGTCTACCTTCCTGATTTACGCATACGGGTTACGGTTGCCTTTTGGACTTCGTGATTCTATGCTCACTTATCCGCCGTATGCGCCTTAGTATCAGGTTTCTGTTCGTAAGGCTACGATTTCGCTATCCCTTCTTCTCGCCTGCACCTCGCGGTGCAAACCTTGGGAGTCGCTTTGGGGTTCGTCGGCAACTACGCCCCTTGTGGACTTTCATCACAGACTGACGGCGTGCCCGTCATACATAGAAAAGCCATAGACTTCCGCCTATGGCTTTCGGTATTTGTACCGATAATTATGGTTTCTGCTCCGACAGATATGTTCAGCGCTGTACTCCGGCAACATCCATGTACTTGTATACCGTCGTCCGCGAGCAGTTGAGCATACGCG
>JAFXWT010000032.1 GCA_017542695.1 Clostridia bacterium | reverse complement strand
CTTTATAATGTCGTAGCCGCGGCGCGCGGCGTATTCCGACACGCGCTTGCCTATCGTGACAAGGCAGGCGGACTTACCGTCGGTCTCCGCTTTCAAGAGCTTATAGACGTTGTTGTTATATCCACCCGCAAGTCCGCGGTCGCCCGCTATGACGATATAGCACGGGCGCGCGTTTTTGCTTTGCTTTGTGAACTCGCTCTCCGCCGCCGAAAGCTGATTCATCGCTTCTGTCAGCGCCGCGAAGTACGGGCGGCTCGCCTCCATATTTTCGGTGGCGCGGCGGAGTTTTGACGACGCGACAAGCTCCATCGCCTTTGTGATGTGCATCGTCGAATCGACGCTGCGTATCCTTTGTTTGAGTTGCTTTGCGTTCTGCGGCATATCGCGTCACCTCCTTTTCGGATTTGAATTTTACTTTGTTTTCGTGTATTTTTCGGTAAACTCGGACACCGCCGTGTCGAGTTCGGACTGCATTTCGTCGGTATACTGCCCTTTCGCAATGTCGCAGAGCAGTTCTGAGTGCTGGCTCTTCATATACGAGTAAAGCTCTTTTTCATATTCCGCGACGTCGCTCACTTTGACATTTTTGAGGAAGCCGTGGACGGCGGCGTAGATTATCGCCACCTGACAGCCGACTTCGACGGGGCTGGTCTTGTTCTGTTTCAAAATCTCGACTATCCTTTCGCCGAGCGCCAGTCGCTCTTTCGTGTCGGCGTCGAGATCCGAGCCGAACTGCGCGAAAGAGCGAAGCTCGCGGTACTGCGAATAGAGGAGTTTGAGCGTTCCCGCGACTTTTTTCATCGCTTTGACCTGCGCCGAGCCGCCGACACGGCTGACCGAGATTCCGGGGTTGACGGCCGGCATGACGCCCGAATGGAACAGCTCGCTTTCGAGGAATATCTGTCCGTCTGTGATCGAAATCACGTTCGTCGGGATGTACGCCGAAACGTCGCCCGCCTGCGTCTCGATTATCGGGAGCGCGGTGATACTGCCGCCGCCGTATTCGGGAGCGACGCGCGCGGCGCGTTCAAGCAGACGCGAATGGAGATAGAATACGTCGCCGGGGTACGCTTCTCTGCCGGGCGGACGGCGGATGAGCAGCGAGAGCGCGCGGTATGCTACGGCGTGCTTTGAGAGGTCGTCGTAGATGATGAGCACGTCCCTGCCCTTTGCCATAAAGCTCTCGGCTATGGCGCATCCGCTGTACGGAGCGATATATTGAAGCGGCGCGGACTCGCTCGCCGTTGCGGAGACGATGACCGTGTAGTCCATCGCGCCCGCTTCGCGCAGTGTTTCGGTAAGCTGTGCGACGGTCGAGTTTTTCTGTCCTATTGCGACGTAAACGCATATAACGTCGGTATTTTTCTGATTTATTATAGTGTCGATGGCAATAGTTGTCTTGCCCGTCTGTCTGTCGCCGATGATAAGCTCGCGCTGACCGCGGCCGATCGGAATCATCGAGTCGATCGCCTTGATGCCCGTCTGAAGCGGGACGCTGACGCTTTTGCGCTTGATGATGCCGGGCGCTTCCGACTCGATCGGGCGCGTTTCATCCGCGTCGATGGGGCCTTTGCCGTCGATGGGCAGACCGAGCGCGTTGACAACGCGGCCGATCATTTTCTCGCCGACGGGAACGGATACGACCTTGCCCGTGCGGCGCACGACGGAGCCCTCCTTGATATCGGAGAGCGACGAGAGCATGACTATCGAGACTATGTTTTCCTCGAGGTTGAGCGCCATTCCGTAGTCGCCGCCCTCGAATTCGAGAAGCTCGTTTGCCATGCAGTTCGAGAGCCCGTGAGCTTTGGCGATACCGTCTCCGACGAGGATGACGGTGCCGACCTCCGCCTGCTCTATCTTGTTTTCGTAGTTCTTTATCTGCGATTTGATTATACTGCTTATTTCCTCAGGGCGAAGATTCATTTTTCTTTCCCCTTTCAATTTATTGAAATGTCGTACAGCGCGCGGCGTATCTTTTCGATGTGCGCGCTGACGGAGCCGTCATACAGCTTGCCGTCGACGTATACCGATATGCCGCCGATGAGCGACGGGTCGACTGAACAATCAAGTTCGATATTCTTCCCCGTCTTTTTCGACAGATTCGCGGCGAGTGCTGACTTCTGCGCGTCGGTGAGCGCGACGGCGCTCCTGACGCTGACGACGGAGATATTGTTCTTTTCAAGATACCGGCGCTCGTATTCATTCAGGCAATCGCCGATGTAGCGCGCGTAGCCGCGCTCCGTCATCATTTTGATAAAACTCGATACGTATTTGTCGACTTTTCCGTCAAACGCTTCGCCGACGGCTTTGATGCGCTCGTCGATCGGGATGTTCGGCGACGAGAGAAAGCGAACGTAGTCCGCGTCGCGCCCGAAAAAAACCTTTATCGCGCGCGTTGTTGAAAGTATCGCGTCGGCTTTGCCTTCGTCATAGGCGAGCTCGAAAAGCGCGCCGCCGTATTCACGTACAAGCTCATTCATCGTCGTTACCCATATCGGCTATGAACTTGTCGATAAGCTCGCCGTGGTCCTTTTCGTCGATCTCGCGCTCGATTATCTTCTCGGCGATGTCGACGGAAAGAGCGGATACATCATTTTTGAGTTCGCTCATCGCTTTTTTCTTCTCCTGCGCG
>JAFXWT010000283.1 GCA_017542695.1 Clostridia bacterium | reverse complement strand
GCATAATCGACATTGACAATGTTGTACCCTTGCGCGCAAATATCATCAAGGAGCGCCGTCGCTTCGCTTGCGGCAAGCGGATCACCCATATTTTTGCTCCCGGCAAAGAAACCGCCGCCATGGAAATAGATTAGCGTCGGGCGATCGGCGGTCAAATCACCGTTGGGATAGGTAATATCGAGATAACTGTTTGGATATTCCGTATCGTATTTGATCTCACTGATCAGATATTGTCCGTTTTCCTTTAACCCGTTGATCGGCTCATAATACGGCTCGTAAGAATTAAACGGTTTGTTTCCGTAAGTCGTTTTTTGGATCAACCCGACCACGATCTGCGTATGCGTTGTAAGTACGAAAAATAAAACAACCAGTAAGAGCAGAAATGATCCGATAATGGAGCCTGCGATTATAAGTCCTTTATGGTTTTTCTTTTTTTCCATTCTGCTTGTCTCCGAATATTATTGATCTAACAAGTCCAACCCGTAAGACCGAACCGTTCCGTTGATCGCGTCGCTTAGCCAATCGGCAATGCTTTTCCCGCTTTCCAGTTCCACAAGGAAATCGCTTGAAATAATAGTGTGCTGTGTGTTTTTGGTTTCCGCGTCTGCTTTATAGTCCCATATATAAATACCAACGTTCGGAATGTTTGTTTTCAGTCCGGCGACCATTTCTTTCAGATCCGCTTGGAACCGATCGCCGTTTGCCTTGTTCTTTTCCATTTTCCCGTTGTTGATATACCCTTGATATTGTTGTAAGGTATCGTCTCTGTACGAGCAATCAAACAGAATTTTCACGCTGTCGCCGCGCTTGTTGGAAAGGGCTGTCAGACTGTCGAGAACGATGTTGTTCGTTGTGAGCCGTTCCGTAATTTCCGCAGGCGACTTCCAAAGGTCCCGCGCGGTTTCATGCCAGCCGTCGTACAGAAGAAGCGAACTGTCCACGCAGACCGTAACGTTATTTGCCGAGGGGAAACGGTCGATCACGTCGTCCGCAAGCAGCGACGTAGCAAAACCGCCCGCGGAAAAGCCCGTTACAAGCAAGGAATCCGGGTCTCCGATATACGGTTTGACGGTTTCCACCATCGCGGCATAGTTGGTATAACCGTGGTGATAAACGGTCTTTTCCTTCCCGTCGGACGTGTAGCGGTATTCACTCGTTCCCGTGTGGAAATCCCCGGAAGCATACGGAATGACGATAAACGACCAATCCTTGAACGGGTTGTTTTCCGCAGTGCATCCGATCCCGCCCTGCGCAACAAAGTTCTGCGCTGTCATATCAACCGCAAAAAACTTTTTTCCCTGTTCCGAGGTTTCGGGGGTGATGCTTACACCGCCGCCGAAGAAATAGACGACGACTTTGTTTTCCTTACCCTTTCTGAAAATACCGTGCCATTCGGTCCCGTTGGACGAGATAGTCCCCTCGGGCGTCACCTGATACCATTGACCGATCTCCGGCGTTCCCTTCAATTCCGGGTAACTCATAAAGATCGTTTTTTTCAGAAGGGCGACCGCGCCGACGCCTAATGCGATCAATCCTGCCAAAACGACCAACACAACGATCAGCACCACGTGATTCTTTTTCTTTTTTACCTGTTCCGCCATAAAAAATTCTCCTTTTTTCAAAAAAATGTTGCATTTGAGCTTATTTTATGATATAATTGTATC
>JAFXWT010000282.1 GCA_017542695.1 Clostridia bacterium | reverse complement strand
TTTTCATAGATTAAATCCTCCAATTTGTGTTTGTTATCTCGACTGGCAGGTCGTCGTAATTATATCACAAATTGGAGGATTTTTCCTCACCGGTTAAACTTTACTGAACCACGCGACTATCGCGTGGTTTTCGGTGGACAACAAATCGGGCGAGGCGTAAATGCCTCACCCGATTTGATCTTCCCGTCAATTTTTTGCCGGAGGGAGCGGTGGGTCCTTGGGCTTGTCGATAACACTCATCGCGGCGGGAACTCCCGCAAAGAAGAGATCGTACAGCCATCCGAAGAAGTTGCCGGTCATCGCCTGCAGGGTCCTTGTCAGATTGAGCTTGATACCGTAGTGGAACGCGTCAAAGAGATCGATATTGAAGCAGTAATATACGCACCCGCCCTCAACGGTGAACTTCGATCCATCGTAAACCTCGCGCAGCTTGTCAAATCCCGCACCGACAAGTCCGGAGATATATTTCTCCACCACCTCGGCGACTTTGGTCTCGAACACCTTGTCGTTTGCGTAACCCGCGAGCTTTCGTAGCTCACCCTCCAGACCGAGCGCGTCGTTGAGCTTCTTCTGCAGGGTGTCGAAATTCGTCTCTTTGAAATACTTGGTGATGAACGGGCCAATCTTCTCCTGGAACTTCTTGCTCTCTTTGAGCCACTTGCCGATCAGCTCGCCCGCCTTTGATTTCAGCGCCGCCAAAGTCATATCCTTGAACGCCTCGCACAGCGCGCCCCAGAAATCAGCTTCGTTTTTCTCGCGCAGTTTAAGAATGTAATTCTTCACGGCGCTGTAAACGAAGTATCCGCCGAGCGTTGCCGCCGCCTGACGCCAATTCGTCAGATTGATGTTGTTGGACAGCAGGTTGTCGCCCGCCGCCGCGAGATTCTTGGAGAACTCGAAGTTGTCAACGTCGATCGCGTCTCCGTGGCTTCTTGCAGCAACGATCTCGCCGATCGCGCTCGTTAAGAAGTCCTTGGCCGGCGAGATCAGCGCCTCGGCGACAGGTCCCGCGTAGGCGGCAACAAGGAACGAAAATGCGCAGTCGCCCGCGAATTTTGTCCACTCGAGCACGTTCACGATGGCGTTGTACATATTCGCTTCGTCGAGGTCCTTCTTCTGCTGATTCGTCCAGTAGTCCATGTACTCGCGGAGAATCCACTTGCTCACAAGGCGCAGCTCTTCCACCGATGCGCGCGGCTCGGTCGCACACGTCTTAAGCTGCGCGATCCACTTGTCCATATTCCCGGGCAGAGAAAATTGAATAATGCGGCGCTGCAGCTCCTTGTATTCCTTCTCCCAGTCGCCCGTCGCGCCGAGATCGCTTCCGCGAAGTCTGAACGGCACCTCTGCGTTGTATCTTGTGCCCTCGAATTCGGTCTCGGTCGGCAGGAGCACCATATAGAACGTCCCGTCGTCCGGCTCGGAGAGACTGCTGTTCGGCTCGAAATCATATTCGTATTTTCCCGAGCTGTAGCCGTGCGTCTCCTTGTATTTGAACTTTTCCGCCACCGACTCTTCTTTGTCGGCGCGCATGCCCGTTCCGCCCGAGCCCTTGATCTTTTCAAACTTGAACTTGGCGTTTTCGGGATCGATAACCGATTTGTCTTTTAACTTGAACGCCGCCGTGAGCTTCATCGTGCACACCTGCCACTTGTTGTCGAGGCCGCCGACGTTTTCCTTCTCGTATGCCTGCACACGCACGTATTTGACGTTGTTTTTCTTTCCGATCTCGGACGACTGCACCGTGATCCCCTCGGGATAGAGATTCATTGTGACGTACCCTGTCACAAGATTTTCTTCGCCCTCGACCTTGACTTTGATCTCGAAATTTCGTGTCTTTTTCTCGGCGAAAACGTCGTGATCCGGCTCGGCCGCCGTGTTGTTTTTCACGTGCATTTTGTATACGAACTGCCTGCCCGTCTCCTCGAACGTCACGCCGAAGTCGCCCGGGTTTTCCGCCGTCATGTCGCTGACAGCGGGCGGCGTCACCGCGTCGATGATCATAAATTCAGCGGTGTAGGTGAAGTTGTCGCCGGGGATAAGGTCGATGCCGCAGCTCGATCCGTTCAGGCGGTAGGCGCCCGCTTCTTCCGTCTCCTCGACGAATTTCAGGGACGGCCCGTCGACCGCGCGGAAGATAACGGTGTTGGTAAACACGCCGCCCTCACCGGTAAATGTGAACGCGATCTCCGCTTTGTCGTCTTCATAATCCTTTGGAATACTGACGACGGCTTCGAGATACCGCCCGACGAGCGCAGTACTTTCCACCGTCATGCCGTCGCCTGAGGCGGTGATCTTCGCAGTCAGATCGTTTCGGTCTTGCTCGACGCCCATCTCGTCGACCTCCGCCATTCTGGCGCGCACCTTGACGGGCTCAGCGCCTTTCCTGATCGCGTCGCCGAAGTCCTTTTGAACGTACATTTTATACGTTTTCTTCTTTTTGTCGTCGTCCGCGCTGTCATTGCCGCTTGACGTCGCGGCCGCGGCTCCCGTGATCGCGATAACAGCGCCGACAGTACCTATCGCAATGGCGGCGGGCACGGAAACGCCATTGTCCTCGCCCGGATTTTGCTCGGCGTTCTGCGTCGTGCCAGCATTTGTTTTGCCGCTTCCGTCGCTTGGCAGAATTCCGATGAGTTTGAACCAAATCGTGATAGATCCGGTAAATCCGAGACTGTCGCCATCATACGTTCCGCTGGCGGTTAGGCACATACCGACTCCGTTGAAGTTATATTGCATCGAACCGTCCCAGTCGTTCATTTTGTCCTGGACTTCCTTCGCGTCAACGGTGGTCGTTCCCGACTGCACGTCTTTTCCCTCTCTCTTCCACTGCGTAGAGGCCGATCCGGAAATATCCGCATACACATAGGAGTTTCCGGCTGTTCCGGTTGGGCCAAGCGTCATATTCTGCACGGTGACCGTCATCGTCCCTTTGCGCCACTGGCGCTCGCCGTACCAGTCTTTATCGCCCTCGTAATCATACGTTCCCGAAAGCGTGAATGTGGGAACGGTCTCGCCACGCCTGACGGTAATATACGGCTTGTCGCTTAGCGTTGTCTTGATTTTCGGGTCTTCGCGTATCTGTGGATAGAACCCGTATGTGCCGCAGTTGCCGCAATACACCCATAACACCTGAAGATACACGCCGTCCAGCTTGTTCAGCCCAACCAGTATATGTTTCGTATTATCCTTATCCCACTCATCCCATTTCTCGTAATAATCTTCCGGCCTGACGAATCCCTTCGGCAGCGTCTCGCCGTCGGCGGAGACGGCGGTCAGGGAAAGAAGCGGCAGCAGCATGAACACGAGTATGATGATCGCAACAATCCGTTTTTTCACTTGACGCTCGCCTCCTTTCCTGTTTTTAAGACGCCCGTCGCTTGCAGTATCAGCAAAATGACGCCGCCCGTCATGATCACTCCGCCCATGATGATGAGAATGAGGTTGATCCCGATAAGTCCTATGAACGCGGCGGCGGCTGATCCGACGGATATCCCGCGAATGAATCCCGCGGCGCCGGACCAGGCTTTCGTTTTGCCTTTCGACGTTATCGAGCTTATGAATCTCTGTAAAAATCCGTTATTTAACGCGGCCCTCGCGGCGATGAACGACGTCGCGATCCCGCCCATGAACGAGATGCGCGTCGCGCCGCCCGAAATGAGCAGGAAGAAGAACATCGCCGTGCCGATGCCAGTGAGGTACGCGCCGAGCGTGTCGAGCGACACGCCGAACGCGCCGCCCAGCGTATCTCCGAGCGTCCGCTTTTGTCCTTTGTTTTTGCGCGCGAACAGCCCGATTAAAGATACGAGCGCTCCGGCGAAGACGCCTTTGCCGATGATACCGCCTATCGCTCCGATCACGCCGCCGTTCATACCGCCGTTCGCGAACGTAATAAACGACAAAATCTGCGTCGGTATCGGATTTATCCCGCACGCTTTGAGAATGTCGAGAACGATCCAAATCACCGCGATGACGAGCGTCGGTATCATTTTTTTCGGGTCTTTCAGCGTCGATTTGAGCGACGCGACAAACGACTTTGCGCTTGACGCGACGACTTTGCCCGGCCCGGGTATGACGCTCGACACCGCGCCGATCGCTTTTCCTCCGACGCTGCCGAGTATCGCTTCTCCGGTGAACGTCGGCGCGGTAAAACTGAACGCCTGCGGCGCTTTTTGCGGCTCCGGCACAGGCGCGGGCTCCGGCACAGGCTCCGGCTCCGGCACTGGCTCGGGCTCCAGCATTGGCACAGGCTCCGGCTCAGGTTCTGGCACGGGCTCCAGCATTGGCACAGGCTCCGGCTCAGGTTCTGGCACGGGCTCCAGCATTGGCACAGGCTCCGGCTCAGGTTCTGGCACGGATTCGTGTATCGGATTTGGCTCGGGCATCGTTTGCGTCACGGGCGCGCCGCATTCTCCGCAGAACTTTGTTCCGTTTTTCAGCACCGCGCCGCAGTTTGAGCATAAAACGATCTCGGGTTTTGGGATCGGCGTGCCGCACGACTGGCAGAATTTAGCGCCATCTATCAGCACCGAGCCGCAGTTTGAACAGAATGCCATATTACGTCCTCCTTGTTTTAAGGTGCAAAAAGGCGCGACAGTCCTGCTTTGACAGGCATATCGCGCCGAAAATTATTCCAATCTCTTATTAAAGGGCGTCGACAAAAGAAGCAAGGAAATTCATCCCTTACTTGCCGATCGACCGAACCGATGAACGAGGGGATCGTCAAAAACTTCTTCATTGTCGTCAATTCCTTTTGCTCGTGATTGATTATGTTTTATTTTATCATAGTTTTTTTATAATTGCAAGCGAGAAAACGGGAAAAATTGATAGATATATGAAAATCAATAAAAATCACGGGCGGCATTAGCCGCCCGCACATTTTTTTAATACATTTCCACATCCCAGTTAGACAGATACTGGAACAGACGAATGATATCTTTGTTGTTTACCTTTCCGTCGCCGTTGATATCAAGAGCTTTATCGTTGATCTCAACATCCCAATCGGAGAGATACTGGAACAGCCGCGTCAAGTCTTTGTTGTTGACGGTTCCGTCGTTGTTGATATCGCCCGGTCTGTATTCTTTGTTATGTAAAATAAGTCTTGCATCTATATATTTCTCGCAAAGATCGCACACGAGAACTTCAAGCCCGAGTTCGTTGTCGGTAGCTTTTCTGACAGTTTGCCATGTTCCGCTTGTATGACTGCATTCTTCTGACGATGCTGCAGCGGCACGAACTGACGTCGATTCCTCTACCGTCATTAAACTTCCGCATTCGGAGCAAACGTAATTGAAATACTTATCCCCTTCGATGCCGTAGAACATATCGACAAGTTTTCCTCTAAGCATTTCCAAAACAACCTCGTCAACATACATTTTTTTATATTTATGAGATATCACCGCGATATGTTCAACGTATGTTTCGCCGCATTTAAGGCATACGCATTCTACTTCTCCTTGTTCAGTGCAGGTCGCTCGGCTTATGGGCTTTCTTTCAAACTCATGCCCCGAGGCGGGTATGGAATCATATTCGCGCGTTCCGCACAATTCACATATATGATATTTCACACCGTCTTCTTCACATTCGGGCTCGACATCTACAACCCACTCGCCGAATGTGTGCCATATTGGGTCGGTGTAATTCTCATAATAACTGTTGCCGCAGATCGAGCAAATATATTCGTCGTAGCCATTCTCGGTGCACGTGGGGTTATGAGTGGTCTTCACGTAGTTGTGACCGTCGCCGTTGTGCGTCCAAGATGAATAAACTTTGACGTCGCTTGTGATCTCGCCGCCGGAATATCCGGACCAACCGTCGAATGTGTAGCCCGTCTTTGTAGGAACAGGCAGATCGACTGTGCCGCCGTGGGCGACGACGAACATATACATCGCCGTTGTTCTGTCAAGGTCGTAACACGTTACTGTGTACGTATTATCGATGGTTTCCATGATCGCCGTGGCGGAAATATCAACCGATGTTGTTGCGGGGATCATATCCGCAACACCGTCGCCGTCGATGTCCCAACCGACGAAAACTTCGGATGTGGCGCCATTATTCACTGGCGCGACATACGGCTGACGAATGACTTCGGCAGTACTCATTCATTGCTATTCCTCGAAAGGCGAAGATCTTGGATACACTATACCCTAATTTTCATGAGTGAGAGCAGCTTGTCCCGACGCGTATTGAGACGGGGTGCTTTCAAGATAGTTCTCGCTCGATGCGATTCTGAAAGTTATTACGGTTTGAGAATCGGAAAAATTTGTACCGAAAGTTGTCAAAAAGTTGTCAAAATATAATCAACCTCAAAAAAGTGAGGCTATTGCTTGTTTTTTTGCTATAATAAAAGACTGTAAATCTGTTGTCAGTGACTTCGATGGTCCGAATCCATCTTCCCCCACCATGAAAGAACCCTGATTTGTCTACCAAATCAGGGTTCTTTCAGTTGTATTCGCCTTTGGCGAGTGATATTGGGCTTCGCCCGGTTATATTCGCCTGCGGCGAGTGATATTGCGCTTCGCGCAGTTTGGAGGCGAATATAATATAACTTCTCGCGTCAGCGAGAAATATAACTGTCCCGAAGGGACAATATAACTGCCGCCACCGACGGCAATATAACTTGAAAAAATCGCTCTTTTGCAACACAAAAGGACAGGCGCTGCCTGTCCTTTTGTATTGGTGCGCGAGCGTTGTTAATTTAATCTGAAATTTCGTGATAGTCGCATGTTCGGAAAATGCCGATCGGTGAGAAAAATGCGAAAAGTAAAGTTACCTCGCAACCCTTCCGCTTCCGTCGCCGCCTGCGAGTTTCTTAACTTCCTCGACAGAAACCATGTTGAAGTCGCCC
>JAFXWT010000281.1 GCA_017542695.1 Clostridia bacterium | reverse complement strand
CGAGGAATAGAGATCGTCCGTCACGGTGTTTCCTCCTTTGTGAGAAGTTCTGCTATGTCACGCGGCGCCGCGCCGGAAATGCAGGACGAAACAAGCCCGTCCGTAAGACGCGACGAAATACTCTGCGCCTCGAGCCTTGCCCCGGCGAGCGCGTCTTCAAGAGCCGATGCGCCGTCTCCGAAAAAGTCGCCCGTTATCTTTATTTTTTCAATTATACCGCCCCTGACGTCGAACGGCGCCTCGAGAGTCCCGAACGGGAAACGGCGGCGTTTTGTCGTTTCAAAAGCGGGAGACGCGCCCCAGTTCCATCCCCACGTCGCGAACTTTTCGCCGCGAAGGCGTTCGATTTCCCCAATTTCGTCCGCGGCGAAGGTTTCCATACCGTGCGGCGCGATCTCGTCGGCGAGCGCGTCCATAAAACTCCTGACGTCGCGCGGACCTGCGTAACACGGCAGATCGACGATGTTTCCGACGCGAGACGAAACGCTTTTGATCCCGCGGGACGAAAGCTTTTCGCGCGAGGGCGTCAGCGCGCGGGAGAGCGCGGAAAGATCCGCCGAAAAGAGCAGAGTTCCGTGGTGGAGAACGGCGTCGTATCCGTGACGGTTTTTCACCACGCACTCCGCGTTGCCGGATATTTTGACGCCGCAGGCGACGACGTCGTTCCTGCCGTCGAGGGCGGCGTCGATACCCATGCGGGACAGCGCCCTTATCACGGGAGCGCAGAATTTTGCAAAGTTCAGCTTTGAGCCGTCGGAAGCCGGCGTCACAAACGAGAAGTTCACGTTCCCGAGGTCGTGATAGACCGCGCCGCCGCCCGTTATCCTGCGGACGACGGCGATATTGTTTTCTTCCGTATATGCCCGGTCGACCTCCGCCCACGCGTTCTGATTTTTACCGATGATCACGGCGGGGCTGTTCTGCCAGAGCATAAAAGCGTCGCCGTCTGTCGACGCGACGAGAAATTCGTCCGACGCGATATTGAAATAGGGGTCGACCGAGTCGTTTCTTATCGCTCTCATAATCCCGCCTCCTTTTTTATATATGATACAACAGACGGCGGAAAAAGTAAAGCGTCAGGCAAAAATTACGGTCATAAAAAAGTTGACGGCGGCGCAGAGCGCCGCGCCGAGCGCGACCGGAAGCGCGGCGGCGATAAGAGTATATTTCACGCTCCCCGTCTCTTTTTTCAGAGTGAGAAGGGTCGTCGTGCAGGGGGAGTGGAAGAGAAAGAAAAGGGTCGTGCAGATCGCCGTCGTGAGCGTCCATCCGTGAGATACGAACACATCGCGAAGCGCCGACAGATCCCCGATCGCGGGCAGAGTCCCCGACGAGAGGTATATCATCACGATAAGAGGGAGGATTATCTCGTTCGCAGGCAGACCGAGGAGAAAAGCGAGGAGGATCGCGCCGTCCATTCCGAGAAAATGCCCGACGGGATCGAGCGCGCCGGAAATATGGGCAAGGAGCGCGGCGCCGCCGATCTTCACGTTCGCAAGAATCCATATAACGCCTCCCGCGGGAGCTGCGACGGCGATCGCGCGGCCGAGGACGAAAAGAGTCCTGTCAAAGACGGAACGGACTATCACCTCGCCGAATTTCGGCAGGCGGTAGCGCGGAAGCTCGAGCGCGAACGACGAGGGTACGCCGCGAAGGAGCGTCGCGGACAGAAGCTTCGATGCGCAAAGAGACGCGGCGACGGACAGTATCACGAGGAATGCGAGGACCGACGACGCGGCAAGGGCGGAGCCGGACGGAACGATAAAAACGGTTATCAGCGCGATGAGCGCGGGGAAGCGCCCGTTGCAGGGGATAAAAGAGTTCGTCAGAGCTGCGAGAAGCCTCTCGCGGCGCGAGTCGATGAT
>JAFXWT010000280.1 GCA_017542695.1 Clostridia bacterium | reverse complement strand
TTGTACGAATTACCCGATGAAATTGAAATAGTCGACAGTATTCCAAGAAATGCTTCCGGAAAGGTAATTCGAAATGCATCACTCAATTGAAAAAGAGTTTAAATTTTTGGTTGAGAAGAACACGTTTGAAGAAACAAAACGTCGGATAAAAACAAATGGGTATAAATCTGATAATAAGGTTCAGATCAACTATTACTATGATACAGACGATTACCGTTTATTAAAATCCGACCGTACTGTCCGGGTTCGTCAAAATGGAGAGAAACTAATCCTTCAAGTCAAAAATCATCTTCAAAACAAAGAAGAGTTTTCAACAAGTGATGAATACGAAAAGAAGATAGGTTTTCTTCCGAACAAAATACTCTTCAAAGGATTACCGATGTACGTACAGTTTCTTGGCACCCTGATTACACGCCGCGAGACGTTTTGTTTCGGGACAAGCGGGCAGATCTGCTTTGATGTTAATGAATATCTTGGAGTTGTCGATTATGAAATAGAAATCGAATTTGATGAACAAGATCTTAAAGAGGCACAGGAAATATCAAAGATGATAAAAAGGTATTTAAAGCCGGGAAATAAGTACTCAAGGTTTGTCAGACAAAAGGAGTTGCAGCAAAGTGAAGCGTGTTTTCTTACCTTATAATGAGCCGATGTACTCAACATATCATTGGATGTCGTGCGCCGGGATACCGGCGAAACAAAACCCGACGTCAGATAATTGGTATTATAACAATACGGTTAACTGGAGGTGCACTCGCAGATTTCTGAACGGGTATACTTCTCCGGAATTAAACCTTGGCACTGGAATAACGTTGGATCTTCCCTTTTTAAACGTATTATGTGTCAATATGCGACTTATACGAAGATGCCCGATTGAGATAATCAAAACAATGCTTGACGACGGTTTTTACGTTGTGTTTCATGGGGTAGATGACTTTTATGTTGAGGGGAAAAGTTGGTATAGGGAACATCACTTCAGTCACGATGGCCTGATTATCGGGTATGATGATGAAAAAGAGGTGTTTTCTATCGCCGCGTATGACCAGAGATGGATATTTACAGTTTTCGAGACCCCCCAACAGGGTTTTTTAGAGGCTATTTCTTCAACGTGTAGTGTAGGGGATTACGGTGAGCTCCAGGCGGTAAAAGCGAAAGAAAATGAAATAGTTGAATTAGATCTCGAAATGATCTATAATGGTTTATCTAATTACTTAACTGCTGATTTGTCTCAATATCCCATGTCTTGCCAGGATATTGTCTGGGGAGTTCCGGTTTACGACTTCATTTGTTTGTATTTTGACAAATTAGACGATGGAAGTATTCCATACGAGAGAAGAGATAATCGAATTATGCGGTTTATATGGGAACACAAGAAGTGTATGCTGGGAAGAATAAACGCTGTTGAGATAAAATGCAGATGGAACAACAATCTGAGCGAATCATACAAAAGAGTGGTTGAGAAGGCGGATAAAGCGAGATTTATCTATTCAAAATACTCCATCAAAAAGAGTAGCTCAAGCCTGGAAGGGATCCAAACAATCCTTATGGAAATTAAAGATGAAGAAGTTAGTATTCTAAAAAATCTATGCAACAAGCTGAAAGGGTATATCGATGGCTGAAAAATCTATTATGGAAATCATAAAAGAGAGACGGAGCATCAGGAGTTTCTCCGATGAAGAAATCTCTGATACTGTAATTCGAATGATTCTTGAGGCTGGAATATACGCTCCTTCAGGAAAAAACAGACGTCCCTGGCGATTTGCCGTAATAAAAAACAAAAGTATCTTGCGGGAGATTTCTATGTTGACTGTCGTCAGCAGATTTATCCGAAATGCAGGCGCCTTAATACTTGTATATGTAAAATCGGATGGCAAATATCCTCTTGAAAAAGACATTTTGAGCATTGGAGGATGTGTACAGAACATTCTGTTATCAGCGACAGGAATAGGGATATCCACTTGTGTAATTGGAGAGCTGTTCGGTAAAGAAATGGATATAGACAAAATAGTAAAAATCGACCACAGCGATATGGGACTTGTCTGCGGAATTGCATTAGGTAAATCAGAGGAAGAAAGTCCAACACAAGAGACTTTTAGTTTGAAGGATCATTTGTTATCCGAAGTCATCAACTAAGAACAAAACATTGTTTTTGTATATTTGTAAGTAATAATTATCTATTTATCATATTTTTCAACAAAAGCATTGAGCTTTTCAATTTAAGCGATTATAATTAATAATATTATAGTTTTCTCATTCAGGAATGTGGCATTATGAATCCTCAAACCGTAGGTATGGCTTATGATGTCGGAAGGATAGCTTTGATCGAATGCAAACTTGAAGACAATCTAAAAGATCTCGATATAAAAGACAAGTGTTTTTTGATGATATTCGTCGACCGCGGAAAAGTTAAGTTTAAGGTCAAAGATACACTTCACGAAGCCAACGCTCCTTGTGTTATTTGCTTTGATGAAAGAACTAATCCGGTTCTTGTCAGCAAAAAAGGACTGAAGTGCTATTCCGTTTATTTTCATCCTTCGTTTTTAAACCCAAATATGACGTTTGAGCTTGTTCATAGCGACAAATATTCCAATATTGGCACAGCTCACGATATGTTTCTTATGAAACCTTTTACGGATTCGGAGAGATTTGTTTATCCATTGTTCTATGAGCACATAGAAAACCTCAGACACCTAATCATCAACCTCAAGGGAGAACTTGAAATACAAAGGGACTGGTACTGGAC
>JAFXWT010000279.1 GCA_017542695.1 Clostridia bacterium | reverse complement strand
CCGTAGCTCTCGACTCCGCGCAACTTCGTGACCTTGATCTCGACGGGCTCGCCCTCTCCGTGCCAGTGGACGTATGCTCCGGGGCACGCGACGGCGACCTTCATCCCGACCTCGAGATTGGAGCCTCCGCAGACGATGTTCTTTACATCGCCGCCGATTTCCGTCTTGCAGATGCGGAGCTAGTCGGCGTTCGGATGAGGAAGGACTTCCTTTATCTCTCCGACTACTATGTTATCATATCGTGCGCCGAGGTCTTCAACGTCCTCGACCTCGACCGTCGACATCGTAAGCTCGTAAGCGAGGCGTTTCATATCGGCGTCGTCCGGAAGACGGACGAAATCTTTTATCCAGTTGAGCGATACTTTCATTTGAACCGTCCTCCTTTCAATGGAACTGCTTCAAGAATTTGAGGTCCGTGCCGTGGAAGAGTCTCACGTCGTCGACGCCGTAGCGCATCATGACGAGACGGTCAAGACCTATGTTTACGTAAAAACCGGTGTACTCGTCCGGGTCGAGCCCCGCCGCGCGGAGAACGTTCGGATGGGGCGTGCCGCCCGGCATTATCTCGATCCAGCCGACGTGCTTGCACACGCTGCATCCCTTGCCGCCGCAGACGAGACATCCCATATCTATCTCGAATCCGGGCTCGACGAACGGGAAGAAGCCCGCTCTCATCCTGACGGGAACGTCGCGCCCGAACACCTTCGAGAGGATCGACTTTATCATGACCTTGCCCGCCGTGAACGTGAAGTCCTTGTCGACTATCAGCGCCTCGTACTGGAAGAACGCCCTCTCGTGGCGCGCGTCCGTCGTCTCGTTGCGATAGACGTGACCGGGATATACGAAGCGGTATGGCGGCTTGTGAGTCATCATATATCTCACGGAGTCTCCCGTGAGGTGCGGACGCAGGCACAGCTTGTCAGACGCGCTCCCTGTGTCGTGACCCTCGAGCCAGTAAGTGTCCATGCTCTCGCGCGCCGGATGGTTGGGCGGGAAGTTGAGGTTGTCGAACGCGTAGTATTCGCTCGTTATCTCGGGTCCGCCGAATATCTCGAATCCCATCGAACGGAACGCGTCGTTGAGGTCGTAGCACATCTGCGTGACGGGATGAAGCCCGCCTGAGGGGACCTCGTCGCCAGGTATCGTATAGTCGAAATCGGGAGAGATCCCGAAAGCGTTCTGCTCCCTTTCCTCTTTCTTTTTTGTGAGCAGATCCTCGATCTCGGCGCGTATCTCGTTCGCCATCTGGCCTATCTTCGGCCTTTCCTCGGCGGAAAGCTGCCCCATTCCGCGAAGAACGGCGGTCAGTTCGCCCTTCTTGCCGAGATATTTGATCCTTATCGCCTCAAGGTCGGCGCTCTGCGCCTTCAGCGCCTCTGTAGCTTCCGCCTTGATCTTCTGAAGCAGATCCTTCATTTTCTTCTCTTCTTCTCCTCTTTATTTGTTCTTGTTGATTTGACTTTCAATACGGGCGGAAAATACAAATACCCCGTCCGCAACGGGACGGGGCAATGCTCCGCGGTACCACCCGAATTCCGGAATATCCGGCACTCGCACGGGATATAACGGTCCCACCCGGGT
>JAFXWT010000278.1 GCA_017542695.1 Clostridia bacterium | reverse complement strand
TTCGTGCGGAATGTTGATTTCCGCAGTTCACCACGAAAACGGCGAGGAAAAACTCCATTTGCTCATGGTTGATCCGCATATCCCGGCGGGAGCGAAGCTGTATTGAAAAATATAAGAAAGATAAATATAAGAAAAAGCAGGCAAGCGCCTGCTTTTATCTTTTCAACCCGAATAATCGGTATATCACGTCTTCAAAGCTCTCGTTGTCGCTTTCGTTGGGCGCGGGCGCACCGCTGCCTATAAATCGGCTCGCGCGATTGAACGCTGAGTTCGTGTTTGACGTGCCGAAATATTCACCGTCTTTTTCGAGAGACTGATAATACGCTTCGCCGTCGCTATCTGACGGAGCGTCGAGCGGGGAGAGAAAACGGTAGGTGTATTCCGCGTCTGTTATCGTAACGGGGCATGGGAACGAGCGTGAATAATTCTTCACCAGCGCGACTTTTTTCGTGTTTTCAAACGCGCTGTGAATGCCGCAGACGACACCACCGTGCTCGGCGTCGTAATCGACGGCGACGTGTGCGTCGCACTCGCTTTGCGGCTCCGTGCCGCGAACGAAATAGCCGATTTCCGTTCTGTTTCCGCGCGGATCGAGCGCACATACGTCGCACGGTTTCTTTCCCGAATCGCAACAATAGATGCATGGCACGACGTTATCGGACGTTTTGAATTTGTTTGATCTACGCTCCGGATAAATCGAATAGACCTCGCTCATCACCTTGTCGAACATAGTGCAGGCCGGGTTTTTCGCGTAGTGCCCGATCTCGCGGTTGTCGACGTATCCATACCACACGCCGCAGATGAAATCGGGCGTGTATCCGATGAACCATCTGTCGCGGTCAGCGCCCGACGTACCCGTTTTGCCCGCAACGGCGACGTTTTTTGAGATATTCATTCCTTTCGCCGTGCCGTGCGTGACGACATTTTCGAGCATTCTTGTCATTATGTCGGCGCTTTCCTCGGAGATGAGGCGCTCACCGCTGCCCGTGTTTTCAAGAATGACATTTCCGTTTCTGTCGTAAACTTTCGTATACGAGTGGATCTTTTGGTATTCGCCGCCGTCGGACAGCACGGTGTATGCGCCGCATAGCTGATAAAGTGTGCATCCGTTGGTTACGGCACCAAGCGCCAGCGGCGCGTCGCCGATGTCGCTGACGTATTTTCCATCGCTCGTCCGACGGCTCTCGACGAGCGTCGTTATCCCGAGACGGCGCAGAAAATCGAATGAGTTTTTCGCGCCGAGCAGACGCAGAATCTTGACCGAAACGGTGTTTATCGACGTTTCGAGCGCGTGATTTACGTTTACCAGACCTGAGTAGACACGCGGATTGTTGAGCGGCCACATCGTATAGCCGTCGTCTGTCTTTTCAAATGTGACGGGAACATCGTCAAATACGCTTGCCCATGTTATCAGCCCGTTGTCGAGCGCGGGCGCGTAGATGCTCAGCGGCTTTACGACGGAGCCCGGCGAGCGCGTCAGGCGCGTCGCGTAGTTTAGCGTTCTGTTCGCCGTTTTTTCGCCGCGCGCGCCAACGATCGCAAGCAGAGCGCCCGTGTGAGAATCGACGATCATTGCTGTCGACTGCGGCGCGGTGAGGACGCCAGACGTGGGAAAATTTCGCTCGTTTTCGTATATTTTTTCAAGCGAATGTTGAATTTTCTCGTTTTCTGTCGTCACGATTTTCAGTCCGCCGCTGAATATCAAGTCATAGGCAGTCTTTTTGTCGTAGCCGTATTTTTCGACGAGATCGCGCGCCACGTCGTCGATGACTGTTTCCTCGAACCACGAGAGCGTCTTGTAACTTGTTTTTGATTTGTCGATATTCAACGTCAGCGGTTTTGACACGGCAGCGCGATATTCTTCCTCGGATATCTTTCCGAGCTCATACATCCGCGCGAGGACGATGTCGCGGCGGGCGGCATTGTTTTCGGGATGGCGCACGGGATCGTATTTATAGGGATATTTTAATATTGCCGCGAGCGACGCCGCCTCGGTGAGCGTCACGTCGGAGATATGCTTTGAAAAGAAGTATTCCGCCGCCGTCTCGACTCCGTAAACGCCGTTTGAGAGGTAGACCGTGTTGAGATATGCTTCGAGAATGTCGTTTTTCGACGTGTTTTTTTCGAGTTTCAGCGCGCGCACGATCTCGATCAGCTTTCGCTTGACGCTGACGCTGTCGTCGTCTGTTAGATTTTTTATGAGCTGTTGAGTTATAGTCGAACCGCCGTAAGAGCTTTCTTTCGAGCCGAAAAAATTGAGCGCCGCGCCGACGGTGCGTTTCAAATCTACGCCTGAATGCTCGAAAAAGCGATGATCTTCTATCGAAACAAATGCGTCGATCACATGCGGCGGAATAACGTCGAGGTCTGCCCAAATGCGATTTTCCGAGCCGTGAAGGCGGACGGATTCGATCTCGTTCCCGCTTTCGTCAATTTTATACATCACGCTCGTTAGCCCGTGAGACGACATAAGCGCGTCAAAATCAAGCGACGCGTCGATATTTTTTGCGTATATAAAAAACGCCGCGCCAAATAACGTAGCCGCGGAAAGCAGAAATGCGGCGACGAGCGACAGGGCGGTAAGTGTTTTTTTCATAATTTGCCTCAAAATATGACTTTTTTGAATATTGTTTCCCTGTGTGTAAACAATATTATCACAGAAATACGGAAAAGAGGTCACAAAATGGAAAACGGAACAAGACACGGGGTTATCGGAGGCGTCATGTCAGCAGCGGCGCTCGTGATATCGTGCGTTGCGATAGCGATCTGCCTTGGGATCAGAGTCGATATCAAGACGACAGCGTACGACGCGAGTCGGGAGGTCGAAGTTGTCAAAGAAGAAAAGGTCGTCGAGGCGGTCAAGACCGAGGAAAAAACCGCAAAATACAAAGCGGAGATCGAAGAGGGTTACGTCGTTGTGCGCGACGCGGGCGGCACCGTCGTCAAAACGCTCGGCACACCGGTCAGATTTATGACGGACGGCGACAGGGAATATTTCGCCGCGGGAGTCGAGATATTCACCGACGACGAGCTCGCGGCCATCTGCGACGATTTCGGAAATTGAAATAAAAAAAGCGGCACAGCCGCTTTTTTTATTTCAAGACAACGTTTTCTTTGCCGAGTATCCGACCGAGAAGTTCGATCATCGACGGCGCGGGCTCGACGTAGAAGGTAAGCTCCTTGACGTACTTTTTCTCGCTCGCGTCGTAAAAGACGACGGGGACGTTGCCGGAGAATATCGAGAGAAGAGTCTTTATTCGCTCGAATGTGTCGCCATTCATCGCTTTAACGCGCAGATAGAGCGCCTTCGGACGCGGTTTTTCGTCTTTGCCGACGTTTTCACGCGCGGGACGCTCGGACGTTTCGGCGGGTTTTATATCGCTCGGCGAAAAGCTCTCGGACAGAAGAACAACGCTTCGCGCGAGAATTTTCGGCGGGTCGTCGTCGCTTTGCGATATCTCGCCGGTCACGGCGACGGGCATATCCGGCGCGAGCATGTATGAACATTCGGCGAGGACTTTCGGGAAAATGAGAACCTCGATCTCGCCGTATCTGTCCTCGATCGTGGCGAACGCCATTTGTTCGCCTTTGCGCGTCTGCTTATTCTGGCGCGATGTGACGATGCCCGAAACAGTCACGACCTGTTTGTTTTTGTAGATCGGCTCGGTGTTCGTTTCGTCGAACGAATAGAGAACGTCGTTGATCGAAACGCTGCCGAGATATTCGGAGTGAGCTGAATATTCGTCGATCGGATGCCCTGAAAAATACATGCCCGTGCTTTCTTTTTCCTGGCGTATCTTTTCGCGCAGAGATATTTCCGGCAGCTCCTCAAATACGTATTCCGTCTTTGTCTGCGGGATGTCGCTGACATTTGCAAGAGAAAACATATCGAGCTGGTCGGCGTCTCGTCCTTTGGAGCGCGAAACGAAAATGTCGATCACCTTTTCATATTCGGAGATCAGCATCGAGCGGTTCGTGCCGAGATTGTCGAACGCACCGCTTTTAATGAGCGCCTCGATCTGCCGCTTATTTATGTCGGAGGAGCTCATCCTGTCGATAAAATCGACGAAAGACGTGAATGCGCCGCCGTTTTTCCGCTCGCGGATGACGTCCTCAAGGAAGGAAATACCGACGTTTTTGATCCCGAGAAGACCGAAGCGGATCGCGCTTTTTCCGTTGTGAGTAACGACGCTGTATTTTTCTCGGCTTTCATTAATATCAGGCGGCAGAACGTCGACCTTGTTTTTCTGCGCCTCATCGATGTAGACCGCCGTTTTCGATATGTTTCCGAGCACGGAGGAGAGTAGAGATGCGATGAATTCACAAGGGTAGTGCGCTTTGAGATACGCCGTGCGGTATGTTATGAATGAGTACGCCGCCGCGTGACCTTTGTTGAACGCATATTTTGAAAATTCGTTGATGACGTTGAAAATATTGTCGGCAACGTCGGCAGAGATATGGTTTTTCTCCGCGCCCGAAACGAACGCCTCGCGTTCCTTTTCCATTTCGCTCGTTTTCTTTTTTGACATGGCGCGGCGCACGATGTCGGCGTGGCCGAACGAAAATCCCGCTATGTCGCGGCATATCTGCATGACCTGTTCCTGATAGACGATGACGCCCGACGTGTTTATGAGTATTTTTTCAAGCTGCGGAACGTCGTATTTTATATTTTCGGGATGCAGACGGTTTTCAAGATATTTCGGTATTGATTCCATCGGGCCGGGGCGATATAGAGCTATCGCCACGATGATGTCTTCAATATTTCGTGGTTGCATCTGCGAGAGCAATCGGCGCATTCCCGCCGATTCAAGCTGGAAAACGCCGTCCGTTTTGCCGGCGGATATCATTTTATATGTCAGTTCGTCGTCGAGCGGAACTTTCGTAATGTCAAAATCGGGATCATACTCGCGTATCTGCTCTTCTGTGTCGGCGATTATCGTCAGATAGCGCAGTCCGAGAAAG
>JAFXWT010000277.1 GCA_017542695.1 Clostridia bacterium | reverse complement strand
CTTCTGATATGAGCCAACTGGGAAAATCGGTGATGTCGTGATCCCAACCGCCGTTATTCTCCGGGTAGATCTGTATAACTGGGTCACCGTTCAGTGCAACGGTACGCCAATCCTTATACTGAACTGTGGTCAGACGGTAGTAATAATACTCGTCCGGATAGTCTCTTTTCCAGTTATCTTCAAACTCCTCACGGCTTGAGACATCTCCATCTTGAAGCAGTGTATCATAATCGTCGTAATCGTCTATGGTTCCTCGCTCGGCGCGAATCCATAATGTGTGGCGATCATCATCTCCGCTCGGTTCGATCTCAGACAGAAGTGAATATAGCTGATCCAACAGTTTTTGACTCTTATCGTCGACATTGTATTCTTCTCGATGATACCGGAACTTGAAATTATCTATTTGCGGGGCTTTCATTCAAAGTATTCTCCTTCTGTTTCCGGACTTATGGGACGCGCAGAAACAAGCGAAAAAACGACTGCGTTATCTTCTTTCAGCATTTTGCCCGTGAGATAATAACTGCTGTTCTTATCCAGTTTGTTGTTTTGCAGAAGATTCTGCACAAATCGGAGACTGCGTATCCGGTAATTGATATGATGGTCGTTCAGAAAATCCTGCGGCATTTGAAAAGACAGTTTTTCATCCGCGCTGCAGGGTCGCAGTAAAAACGAGTTTCTGCTGCGAGATACGCGCAGGCACAGATAGTTCGGGCATCCGAGAGATCTGACTATATTTTTGTGAATTCCGATTGCGCCTTCTTTTCCCATAATCGAAACTGTCAGATTATTAACGGTAATCGAAGTATCAGCCACAGCGTTAACCTCCTATTGTCGTTGTTGCCGGAGCAGCTGCTGCTGAATCGGATATCTCCTTTTTGTCCTGATAATCTTCGAGACTCTCAAAAATGCTGATCTGCTCTTTTGCAACATAATCGTTGTAGTAGTTGCCGACACGTCCTCTGTATTTTTCCGGGTAATATACTTTTATATGCTTCTTGACCTCGCCGGTCGCGGGATCGACGTATTCTTCCGGAAGAGCGTCATATTTAGCCGCATCATCCAGATCGAAAACAAGTATCAGTCCTTCAGCTGAGTTCGCTATTCGTCCCGTTGCTTTATATCGTAAATTCTTGTCCCACCCCATCAACTCATAGATCGAGTTGACAAACTCAAGCGAGGTATTTGTTCTATTCGTCAACACGCCCTTCTTATTGATCCTCGACCAAACAACACTTGACGCGCACTCCTCTTTTCTCATAAGAACGGCGAGACGTCTTTTCTGTCGGTTGATAGAAGGAACAACGTTGTGAATCCCGTCGAACAGACGAACACTTGCCATATTGAACGTGAATTCCTTGAATTTGATACTGACTGCCGGCTTTGTAAGCATCGGGAACAGAATCTGAGGCGGGATCTCATATTCTTCAAGATGTTCAAAAGGTAGCTCTTCATTTGCTTCAAGTCTTGCCTTTGCGAACTCCTGAATCAGTTCGACCTCCCGATACGTCAGACCTGTTTTTTCCTGTGGCTTATTTGTTGTTTCGTTTACTGCATCCATTTATGTTTCCTCCTTCACATTTCGATCAACAGAGCCTCAAGCTCTGACATTGCCTGTTCTTTTGACGGTATCTCACCAATTTTGGGATTTAGTGCGCTTGTACCATCCGTTTGAATATCGGCTTCCGTAATCGTATCTGTAATCCAGTCCCGGCGTTCCCGCATGGAGCGAGATAGCCCAAAACTTTTTTGCCACTCGACCGGATATGCGATATCTGGTATATCGGTCATCTCTTCCGCATCATCCTTTTTGTATTTTATATACCGTATGGAATCGGTACCTTGTTTGGAGTTAACGGAAGATTACGGTCAGACCACTCGGCGGCAACTTCCGGGCAAACGCTCGCTAAGTCATTAAACCCTTCCAATATCTTATTATGGGAGCAATACGGACAACCGCTTCCATAGACGCGGTTTTT
>JAFXWT010000276.1 GCA_017542695.1 Clostridia bacterium | reverse complement strand
TCCTTTCATTTTTTCCATGATTTCGGAACTTCTTTTTTTCCAAACTTTTTTGAGCATCTGACCGTCGACCGGGCAATGACAGTATTGGAAATGGTCTCTTGATATATTATTGTTTCCGTAAGTCATTACATAGAAATACTTAACAGTCATATTAATAAGCTTTTGCGCGTTTCCGAATTTGAAGGTGCCTTTATACTTGTATTTCTCCGTGTCGTTTCCTTCGGCCCTTTCCCTTTTCTTTTTACCCTTTTCTTCTTCGTTAATCTTAGAGAGAATCTCTATTGCAAGTCCGATAAAGGCTTTGTCATAAGATTCCTTTTTGCCGTCATCGTCAGATTGAGGTTTATAATCTCCGTTAAGTATACTGTCAATGTGATTTTTTAATGGTTTATACAGTATTTCAAAAATTGGTTTGCTCCAAAGCCACTTTCTTTCACCGCTGTATGCACTCTGACGAACAGCGTCCTGCATAGCCATAATATAAATAAATCTGAAAATACTATCGTCAATATTAGTTTTTTCCATTTTTATTATTCACCTTTATAATTCTTAATTCCTAATTCCGCATTCTGCATTCTTTTTTCAACACTTCCCACACCTTGACCATGGCGAGGGTGTCGAGGCAGCAGTATTTTAGCAGATTTTCTCTTGTCCTTGCGCGTTCCTCCGGAGTCATATCCGCCATCGCGGGGAAGATTGTCATTGCTTCGCCTCCGTGGTGTACTTGGTCGAGTGCATGATAGTCGAGCGCGGGGTCGTCCGGACACAGCGCTGGGAGCACGGACTTAATCGAGAAAGAATTTCCGATCTCGCGCTTGTAGTACCAGCCCGACCTGAACGGAACGAGAAGGTCGACTATATTATTGCAGATATTCAAAAGATGATCGGCAAGATCGGGAAATGCTTCCGCCATTTCTTTCAGCCTTGTGCATTCAAACGTATTGTTGAATACGACGACGTCGACGTCTTTCGGGATGTCGCGGCAAAGGCTCTCGCACAGAGCGCGACGCGGATCTTCTTCCGGTTCCGCGAGGAATTCCTTGTGCTTCAGCTCGCCCCCTTCTTCTTCGATGTAGTGGAGGGAGTACTGGAAGCAGATCTGCATATAAGGTCTTGTGCCGATATATTTCGGGACGGCCGGCTGCATTGATTCAAAATCGAGGAAATACAAAGGGTATGTAAATGATTTCAGGAATTTCGACAAGCTATTTTTGTCAACGTAAATACCTCTGTCGTGAAGAGCGAAATCTATTATGCGTCTGTTTGTCTCGCTGAGTTTTACGTCTGACGCTTCAAGCTCCTCGTATGAGATCACTCCGTCATGATACAGAGGCAGGCTTTTTGCGGGACCGAACCAATAGAGATCGAACACGGACGGGGTAGGGAGATTGCGCGTGCAATACTTCCAAAATGCGCAGTGGTACGGATCGAAACATCTCTCGGACAGGTCGATATCAGGTTCATCAGCGCTGTTCAGCATCGGTTCTGCCGCTTCCAGATTCGGTCCGACAAACGTTTTCTGGTCTTCGACCAAGTCCGACACGTCGGTTATATTAAACAGCTTTTCGATGTCAAGCGTTCCGTCAAAAACATACTGATTGTTGACCGTGACGAGGTATGTCTTCGTTACGCATACGCCGCAATGCTCAAGCACGTATTTCTGATAAGCTACGTCAGCATGATATACTGTTTTTTCCGGATCAGTCGAGCTTTTGACCTCATAGATCGCCCATCCGTCGCCGTCGCGCTTCAGGATATCGACGGCGCAGTAAAGTCCGTTATATTCAAAAGACGCTTCGCAGATAACGGGGGTATCCTTCGCCATCTCCTCTTTCGTTCGCTCGATCATCTTCGGAATATCCATTTTACCGTCTTCGCGCTTTGCAGTCACTTCAACGAAATCGCCGAAGAGTCCCATTGCGAGATCGCCAACATCGTTTCCGGTATCAAGGCGCGCGTCAAGCGCTTCGTCTTTTTCCCGCTCTTCCGGCTTATATTTGTCAAGCCACGCGATTTTGGGGCACTGCCACAAGCCGCAGTATTTTGATTTCGAAAAGTACATAGATAATTACCTCCGTCCTTTGTTGATAAATTATACCATTTATTTTTGTTTTTTTCAACTGAATATATTATTTCTCTTTTTATGTCCCGCTTTTGGGACAAAAGTTATGATATCATCAAATCAAAGAACAGAGGAGGCGGATATGCATACGTTGATCGAGTATTTAGACGGGATCGAAGATGACGGCTGCAGGGACATTACACACGATATCATAGAAACGTTTATCAATAAGTATTCAGACGAATTAATGAAGGGACACGAGAGGGAGTACACGAAAGAATGGCTTGAGATAAAGATCGCCGGGCGGTTGCTGTTTCTGCTGTGGCGCGTTTTTGAATATGATCTTTCTCAGGACGGAGAAAGATATGTTTTTTTCGCGTCGGATGGCGGAAACAGCGGGATAAGCGTCGAAGCGAAAGACCCGGACGGGAACGCTGTGCCGCTCTCTGTATGGAGCGAGGCAAAGGCCGAGGATATTCTTTCAAGTTGCATTTGCGACGATGAATCAACAAGAAGAAATATTACCGAAGTGATCAGCGATATAATACGGAATACTTTGTGGAAGGAGTGCGAATTATGATCTACGTTATGTCCGATATTCATGGGTGCTATGATAAATATGAAAAGATGCTTGAACAGATAAAGTTCGGAGACGGCGATATGCTCTACGTCCTCGGCGACGTGATCGACCGGGGAGCCGACGGAGTAAAGGCTTTCCGCGATATGATGGCAAGACCCAACGTGTGCCTGTTTCTCGGCAATCACGAGAAAACGGCGCTTCCGATAATGAATGCGCTTCACAAATGTCCGGACGCGCACGACAGGATAAAGGAAACGGAGGCTCATTCTCTCTGGATGATAAACGGCGGGGAGCCGACGGAAAAGGGATTTCTCTCACTTGATAGCGAGGAACAAAAATGGATGATAAAGTATATGGAACTGCTTTACATATACGATGAGATAGAAGTCGGCGGGAGAAGGTTCCATCTTTCTCACACGCTGCCCGAGTACGACGAGACGCGAGGTATTCACGACGTATCACTCGACGAGTTTGTATGGGGCGAGCCGGATTACGATATTTGCTACGACCCGGACGTCACCTTTATAACGGGGCACACGCCGACGGGGCTGATCGATCCCGAATACCACGGAAAGATCTGGCGCGGCAACGGACATATCGCGATCGACTGCGCCGCCGCGTACGGCGGCCGTCTCGGATGTATTTGTCTTGATACCATGGAGGAGTTTTATGTGTAAGCTGTATTACGATTTTGATGCATATTACGATATCACAATCTTTTGTACGGCTCGTCCCGAGTATACCGGAGACCGCTCCGATATATTTAAAATCGGCGCTAAATATGATGAACAAGCAGTTTCCGACTTTCAATCATTTTACGGCAAAGTGAAGGAGACTTTATATAACAACGGATTCGAACCAGGAGGCTCATACGTCGATCTCGATTACCGCCGCGGAATAATTGATACCTATTACAGTGATCTCGGAGACCGAAGCGAATTCTCAATGGTGTTCGACATCAGGTTTGAATACCGCGATCTTTCCGATGACGACGCGCTGCACCGTTTTGAAGGACGTTCCGGGGAATCAGTTTGGGACGTTGTTGAAATAAAAGTCAACGGGATCTGGTTTTCAGATTTCGAATCAGCTGAAAAGCTGTTCTTCTATGAACTTAAGAGAGGGCTCGGCGAATGTAAATCATTCGTCCCCGCGATGTCGCCCGGTTACCGTCTTGTACGCGCAAAACAACAGCTTCTTCAAGTCGATGAAAAATACGCGCTGTTCGTCAAGTCAAAGCTCGAGAGGATGGAGTTTGCGAAGACGGTCCTCTCGGGACTGCTCATGGCGCCGATCGAAAAAGAACTCACAAGAGATATGATATACGATCAGTACGGCAGACATTTCGGATTTACAATAGGGTTGATACAGCTCGACTTTGAAAAAATGATATGTACGATCATGTTGAACGAAGTGACCAAGGCAAGGATCAGAATAGTCGACAGACCGGGGCGTCACGACGTTCGCCCGGGGGTTTACGCGGTCAGGCACAAGCGCCCTGAGGTCGAGCCGCTTCCGACGCCCGAGGAAGAGTTGCGCGCCGTCGAGATGAGGCATGAATATCCCGAACTGATCGAAAAATGCAGGCGCGAGATGGCGGAGGCGGCGAGAGCCGTCGGGTCGGTATTTACTGAATTTCTTGAAGCAAAGTGTTTTTATGCAAACGTAAAACTTGATGGCGGCGAGGTCGTTCCTCTCTCTCCGGAGCTGATAGAAGAATTGCTCGAGAAAGAGTATGTGTACGTTAGCCGCGAGGACGTCAAGGTATACCCCGATCATTGGCTCGTCACCATAAAAGGCGCGAGCAAGTACAATATTACAAACCTCACCGGAGACGGAAAGGTGCTCTGCGACAGGCCGAAAAGATGGAAAGGAAAAAAATAATGAATGTAACAGAAGAATTGAAAAAAAGCTTCCGAGATGATAAAGCAGCTGAAGGAAAGCTGCCGGACTCGTATATTATGACGGGAATAAAAGGGCTTGACGATATTATTGCCGGTCTTGCTCCCGGTTATCTCACGCTTATCGCTTCGCGTCCCGGCATGGGAAAAACGGCGCTTATGATACAGATGACCGAAATCATTCTGAGATCTGGTCATCGCGTCATGACCTTCTCGCTTGAAACGTCGGGGGAACGCCTTTTGTCAAGACTTGACGTTCCGGCGGAATATACGGACAATCTGAAAATATGCGACGAGATCCCTCTTTCAGTAAGACAAATAGCGGAGCGTTACGACGCCGCAGGCGGCGCCGACGTCGTTTTCGTTGATTATTTAACGCTTTTAGACGGTCTGGACGGCAAATGCTTAGTAGGCGCGGGTGATGCAGCTTACTCAAACAGGTGTGAAGTTCTCGAAGAGTTGAAGGAGTTTTGCCGTGATAAGAATACACATGTAATCATTTTTGCGTTGCTTGCAAGACTTGCGAATAGTGATCGCGGACCGACAATCAAAGACGTAGGAGTTCATGTTGTGGCACCGAGTGTTCCTGATAACATAATTCTTATCCACAGATATCCGTATTACTCTGACGAAGAATCGGTACCAAAGGAAGAGCAAGGGCCTTACGGTGAGCTTATCGTCGCAAAAAACCGGCACGGAAAAATCGGAGAAGTCAAGGTCCTGACGAAAATAACGGCATCCGGCGCGCTCAGATTTATTTCACTTGATACGGAGATCACGGAATGAAAAATAAAAAAACAGAATACCCGATTGAAAACAATATTGATATTTCTGACGGACCGGGATTCAAATTGAAACGGATAAAGAAAAAGAAAAGCGAGATGAGGGTACTGAACCCGAGATATATCTATCAGCGCGCGAAATACGGTTTTTGCGAGTATGACGCCGTGTTCATTCAACGGTGGTTTTGCAAGACCGTTCCTGATATGCTCGAATATATGGCGGATAATCTGTTGACAATTCCTTCAAGGCTTGAGTACGAATACTGGGAAAAGCACAAGGACGAGCTCGGAATACCGTCGTATTTCGAAATAATGACG
>JAFXWT010000275.1 GCA_017542695.1 Clostridia bacterium | reverse complement strand
GGGTCAAATCCGATCTTCTTTGCGAGAAGCGGAAGCGTACATCCGATGAATTTTGAAATTATGATCGTGAACATCAGCGTCAGCGAAACGACAAGCGCGACGAGTATTCCGTTCACGGGATTGCCGTCGACCTCCGTCACCCAGAGCATTCTGTCGATGAACAGGACTTTGAGGAACGCCACGGGCGCGATCGTCAGTCCGCATATAGCGGCGACGCGCACCTCTTTCCAAATGATCTTCCACACGTCGCGAAGCTCAACGTCACCGACGGAAAGACCACGGATTATCGTAACGCTCGCCTGCCCGCCGGCGTTACCGCCCGTATCCATTATCATCGGAATGAATCCGGTGAGCAGGATGCACGCTTTGAGCGCCGTTTCAAACGAGTTTATTATCTGCGACGTGAACGTCGCTGAGATCATGAGCAGAAGCAGCCACGGGATACGCTTCGCGTACGTCGCAAAAACGCCCGTTTTCATGTACGGCTTCTCTGACGGCACGATAGCCGCCATCTTTTCGATATCCTCTGTCGCCTCGTCTTCCATGACGTTTAGCGCGTCGTCGATGGTGACGATACCGACAAGGCGGTTTTCCTTGTCGACAACGGGGATGGCAAGGTAGCCGTATTTCTGGAATTGCGCCGCAACGAACTCTTTGTCGTCAGTTGTTTCGACGGCGATTAGGTTCTGGTGCATTATGTCGCCGATCAGCGTCGACTTGTCGGCGACGAGAAGCGATCTTACGGAAACGACGCCGACGAGCTTGCGGTTTTCGGTAACGTAGCAAGTGTAGATCGTCTCCTTGTCAATGCCCTCGCGGCGTATGCGCTCAAACGCCTGCTCGACAGTCATCGTTGTGTAAAGATTGACGTATTCGGGCGTCATAATGCTGCCCGCGCTGTCCTCGGGGTAGAGGAGCAGCATGTTCAGCGCCTTGCGCGTTTCGGCGTCCGTGTTTTTTAAGATGCGCGCGACGACTGTCGCCGGCATTTCTTCAATGATATCCGCCGCGTCGTCGAGGTAGATCTCGTCCATCACGGCACGAAGCTCAACGTCGGAGAATCCTTTGATCAGGACCTCCTGAAATTCGGGATCCGCCGCGACGAAGAGATCCGCCGCCGATTCCTTCGGAAGCATGCGGAACGTTATCAGAATTTCTCGCTCGTCGAGTCCCTCGAGCGCCTCGGCAACGTCGATCGGGTTGACGTTTGCGAGGAACTCCTTTAGTGCTTTGATGTTTTTTTCACCGAGCAGTTCAACGATCTTGTCGTGAAGCTCGTGAACATCCATTTCGTTCATAATGTTTCTCCTTTCAGGTTTAATGAAAGGCGATTTTCACAGAGGTAAATCAAAAAGACCTGCCGCTCTAAAAATCCCCCGAGGGAAGTTAGCACGGGCAGGCCGAAAACGCAAATAAAAACTATTCCGTGAGCACAACGCGTTCCGGAACGTGATCTTTATTTTTTTGTTTTCGACCGAGCCCCTTTGTACCTCGACTTCCGGAATCCATCGTGTTCACCTCTCCGTTTTTTGATCTACGAACAGTTTAACGCAAAACGCGCGATTTGTCAAGAGGCGGCGGCGATTTTTTGATCTTGCGGCATAAAAAAACGCCCCGCAAAGGGGCGGTGATTGTCGATTTTTGATGAATTTACCAAGAGCTCTTTTTCGATAGCTCATCGTACATTTTGAGAAAGCTTTCGCGGCGGCTCTGAGCTATCTCGCCGCGCTCCGTCGCATCCTTAATGGCGCATCCGTCCTCTTTTGTGTGCGTGCAGTCGCGCCAGCGGCATTTGCCGACGTACTTTTCAAATTCGGGGAACGTGTGCGGAAGATCATCAAGCGAGAAGAAATTGAACGCGATGAAATCGAGCATCGAAAACCCCGGCGTGTCGGCAATAAAGCCCGTCGCGCCGTCGATGAAGTTGCTCATCGGGAAAAGCGAAACGGCGCGCGTCGTGTGTTTTCCGCGTTCTATCTTTTCCGATATTGCGCCGGTTTTGAGCACAAGATCGGGAAAAATTGCGTTTAGCAGCGACGATTTTCCGACTCCCGACGCGCCGGCAAACGCAAATGTTGCGTCGCTGTGCGACGAAATAAAGTTGCGAAGCGCGTCAATGCCCTCGTTTTTCTCGCTCGACGTGATGAAAACGGGCATATTTGCCTTTTCGTAGATCTCCTTATATTTTTCCGCCGCTTCGCCGTCGATATCCGATTTCGTTATTGCGATAACGGGATCTATTTTGTTATAAACGGCGACGGACGCAAGCTTGTCGATATAAAGCGCGTCGGGAACGGGCGAGCGCACGGCGAACGCAATTATCAGATGATCGACGTTCGACACCGACGGGCGAATGAGCGCGTTTTTGCGCTCCTCGAGTTTTTCTATCACAAATCCGCGCTTTTGCTCGGCGGCGAAAAAACATCGGTCACCGACGAGCGGCGTATTCTTTTCGTGCCTGAACGAGCCGCGCGCGCGGCAAGAATAGATCTTGCCGTCAGAAAGCACCGAGTAAAGCCCGCCGAGGCAGCCGACGATGATCCCCGTCATAAGTTAAAGAAACGCAATGCGGCGCGCGCGATCTCACGAGGCGACGTCGCACTCATAGACGTCACCTTTTCGTATACCGTCGGCACGTCGATGTTCTGGCTGAGATATTTCACGAGCAGGAATACCACCGCCACTATGACGAGAATAAACAGGAGCATGACGAACACGAATGTCGGAAGCGAAATTGTGTCGTTGTCACGCTTGCCGCGCACTTTTTCGGGTCCGCGAAGCGGGGGATTGTTCTGCGACGACGTGCGGCGCGGCGCGCTTTGTCTCGGCGGCGCCTGACGCGCATCTTCGCGCGGCTGTCTTGCCTGCTGTTCCGCATACTGCTGACGGCGCACGTCCTCACGTGCGGGCGACTGCCTGCGCGGAGGTTCGCTCGCATACGGCGCTTGATACGGACGGCGATACGGGCGCGGCTCATGCGGCGCCGTCTGTTTTACCGGCTCCGCCTTTGCCGACGCTCCGAGAGTGATCGGCGCGTCATCGCGCGCGGACGCCAGCTTCGTGCGGTTGATGGCAACGTCCGCCGTCGGCGTTTTGGGAGACGGGCGGCGCATTACGAACACGATCGTCGGGTCGTTTTCAAACTGCCTGATGTGGCGGAGCATCTGCGACGCGCTCTGATATCTGTCCGCGGGGTTTTTCTGCATCGCGCAGAGAATTATCTGTTCGAGTCCGAGCGGCACCTTAGGATTTATCTGCGACGGCGGCACGGGCTGTTCGTTTATTTGCTTCAAAACGACGTCGACCTGAGTTTCCGCTTTGAACGGGCGCTCTCCCGTCACCATTTCGTAAAGCATGCAGCCGAGGGAGTAAATATCCGTGCGGCAGTCGACTTTTTTGTTTCTCGCCTGCTCGGGCGAGATGTAGTATACCGTGCCGATCGCGGCGTTGGTGTTCAGCGTTTGATCTTTCGCGTCGAGTATCTTCGCTATGCCGAAGTCCATGACCTTTACGTATCCGCCTTCAAGGAGCATTATGTTCTGCGGCTTGATGTCGCGGTGGATAACGCCTTTCATGTGCGCGTGATCGAGCGCGCGGAGTACCTGATCGACGTATATCACGGCGTCACGCCAGTCGATCGGCTTTTTGAATTCCATATAGTCGAGCAGCGTCATGCCGTCGACGTATTCCATAACTATGTATTTCAGCGGTCCGTCCACCGAAATGTCGAAAATCTTGACGATGTTGTTGTGATTGAACATTGCGACAGCGCGCGACTCGTTGATGAAGCGGCGCAGTGTCTGCGGGTCTTCTGCCGCCGATTCGCGGAGCATTTTTACCGCTACGCGCCGTCCCGTCATCGTGTCTATCGCGGCAAAAACGACCGCCATGCCTCCCGAGCCCACGGGCTGTTCGAGTCTGTACCTGCCGTCAAGAACTTTTCCGCTGTATCTTCTGTATGCGTCCATGTCTTTTTCCTTCCACTCTTTTTTTCTGCCGTCAGAACTTGCCGATCACGGCGGTGATGTTGTCGGCGCCGCCGTTGTTGTTTGCGATAGATATCAGCTTGTTCACCTTTGACGCGATGTCCGATTCCGTTTCGTCGTCCTTCGGCCCGTCGCCGTAAATGACGTCAAAGAGCAGTTGACTGTCTGTATAATTTGAAAGCCCGTCGGAGCACAGAAGCAAATATCCGCCTTCCCATTCCGAGAGATTCGTGCAGAAGAAATCGACTTCCGCCTTTTCACCGACGCCGATGGCGCGCGTGATGACGTTGCGGCGCGGGTAAGTCTTTGCCTCTTCCTCGGTCAGCTTTCCGTTGTCGATGAGATACTGAACAAACGAGTGATCGTGCGATATCTGCATCGTCTTATATTTTGTTATCATGTAGAGGCGGCTGTCGCCGATGTTTATCGCGTACATATGTCCGTGGTAGATCAGCGCGGCGACAAGCGTCGTTCCCATTCCGTGATATTCCTCCTGCTCCTGCGAAAGAGTATAAACGACGCGGTTCGCCGCGTCGCTCGACGAAACGAGCACGTATTTGATGAAGGCGCGCGCCGTCATTTCGTCCGTTTCGGAACAAGGATTTAAGAACACCGAATTTGCGAACGCCTCGATCGCCTTTTTCGATGCGACGTCGCCCGCTTTATGTCCCCCCATTCCGTCGCAAACGACGAGGAGCGTCCCCTCTCCTCCCCAAACGGGGATGGTCAAAAAATTGTCCTGATTTATCTGACGTTTCATTCCCACGTCAGAGTTGCCGTAATACAGCATATATAATACCCTTTCCGGAAAAATTTACTTTGATTTTGCCCTGAGCTGACCGCACGAAGCGTCGATATCCGAGCCGAGCTTGCGGCGCACCGTCGCGTTGACGCGCGCGTCCGTCAGCGTATTCTGAAACGCTTCGACCCGCGCTCTGTCGCTCGGCAGAAAGCCGCGCTCGGTGACGTTGTTGACCGGGATGAGATTTACGTGCAGCGGCATTTTGCCGCAGTATTTTTTGAGGACGGCGACAAGCTCTCGCGCGTCCGATACCGTGTCGTTTTTTCCCGACACGAGAGTGTATTCAAACGAAATGCGCCGCCCCGTCGCGCGAAAATAATCGGCGCACGCGGTGAGCAGCTTTTCGATGTTCCACCGCTTGTTGACGGGCATCAGCTCCGAGCGCTTTTCGTCGGAGCTTGCGTGGAGCGACACCGAAAGCGTGATCGGCATATCTTCTTTTGCGAGTTCGTATATCTTGTCGACGACGCCGCACGTCGAGAGCGAAATGTGACGGTAACCGATGTTCAGCCCGTCCTCCTCACCGACAAGGCGCAGGAATTTTATAACGTTGTCGTAGTTGTCGAGCGGCTCGCCGATGCCCATCATCACGACGTTGCCGACGCGCTCGCCCGAATCGTTTTGCGCGGCGATTATCTCGGAGAGCATTTCCGACGGCAGAAGTTTTCTGACGATCCCGCCGAGCGTCGACGCGCAGAACGCGCACCCCATCGGGCACCCGACCTCCGACGAAATGCAAAGCGTGTTGCCGTATTTGTATTTCATCAGAACGCCCTCTACCGTCTCGCCGTCGTAAAGCCCAAAGAGGTATTTCACCGTACCGTCGCGCGACACCTGTTTTTTTGCGATATCCGCCCGCGCAACGAACGCGCTGTCACGGAGCTTTGATTTGAGCGACTCGGGAATGTTTTTCATCCCGTCGATATCCGCGCCTTTGATTAGCCACCCGCGCACCTGCGTCGCGCGATATTTCGGCTCGCCGAGCGAAACGATGAATTCCGTCAGCTCCGCCGAAGAAAGCGATAAAATGTCTGTTTTTTGCATTTTCAACCTTTAATTCTTATGCAGTTTTGCGATGAAAAATCCGTCCGTTCTGTGTACGTGCGGGAGCAGAGTCAACATCCCGTCCGATTTCAGCTCGCCGACCTCAAACGGTCGGAGTGAAAATTCGGCGTGCGACGCGAGGAACTTTTCCACAACGCTCTCGTTCTCGTCTTTTGAAAGCGTGCACGTCGAAAAGACGAGGTCGCCGCCGCTTTTAAGATAAGTCGCCGCCGTTTCGAGAATTTTCAGCGACAGCGTCGGGAGCTTCTCGAATTCCTCAGGCGATTTGTAACGGATATCGGGCTTTTTGGCTATAACGCCGAGTCCCGAGCACGGCACGTCGCAGATTATCTTGTCTGCCGAGGGCATATCGGGACGGCACTCCGCACCGTTTTGCACGTCGGCTGAAATTGTCGTAATACCGAGGCGCTGTGCGCCTTTTTCGATCAGCGAAATTTTACTTTTGTGCAGATCGAATGAATATACTGCGCCCGTGTTTTCCATGTGTATCGCCGCGCCGAAGCTCTTGCCGCCGGGGGCGGCGCAGCAGTCGATGACCGTGTCCCCCGCCGTCGCCCCGAGCGCCGCGACAGCTATCTGTGATGCTTCATCCTGAACGAAGAAAAGTCCGTCGAGCGCGTCGAGCGTCTCCGTCGGCACAGCACCGAGAAGGCGCACGCCGTGCGGCGCGAAAATTGTCTTTTCCGCTTTGATACCGAGCGACGCAAGCGACGAAATAAGCCCGTCGGAGGTCGTTTTCAGTGTGTTCGCGCAGAGCGTCATCCGCGGCGCGCGGAATGTCGCTTTGAGCAGATTTTCGCACTCGGCGCCGAACTCGCGAGACCATTTTTCGCACAGCCACTCGGGGACGGAATACGTCGTCATGAGATATTTTATATATTCCTTTTTCTTGTCGGGGAAAGGAATTTCGTCTTTTTTTCGTATGTATTCGCGCAGGAGCGCATTGACGAACGCGCCGCTGTTTTTCGGCGCGTAAAATTCATCGCAGAGTTTGACGCTCTCGTTCACTGCCGCCGATTCGGGCACTTTGTCCATATATCGAAGCTGATAGATCCCCGTTTCGAGAATCGTCAGAACCTTGATGTCGATATCGTCGATCTTGCGCGACGACAGGCGCGAAATGATGTAGTCGAGAGTGATCTTTCTTTCGATAACGCCATAGAAAAGCGCGGTGAAAAACGCGCGCTCGACGCCCGAGAGCCCGAATTTTTTGATCGCCGCGTCAAGCTCGATGTTAGAATACCCGCGGCTCTGCGCCGTTTTCAGCAGTGTCGAAACTGCGGCTTTACGAGACGATATCATTTTCAAAAACGTCGCCCGCGGCGCAGCCGCGTCCGCGCACAAAGTCGCCCGCGCTCATTTCTTTTTTGCCCTCGGGGATGAGACGGAGCACGCGGAGCGCGCCGCAGCCCGTCACAACGTCGATATATCCGTCGCCCTTTGCGCTGACGGCGACGATCTCGCCGATTTTGCCGTCGGGAACGTCGATGACGGCGGCTTTTGTGAATTTTATCAGCTTTCCGCCGAGCTTCGCCACGGCGCACGGAGCCGGAGAAAGCGCTCGGATCGTGTCGTTTATCTCTTTTGCGCGGCGCGAAAAGTCGATCGCGCAGTCGCTTTTTTCGATTTTGTTTGCGTACGTCGCCAGAGCGTCGTCCTGCTTTTCGGGGGTGAGCGAGTCGATGTTTTCAAGCGCTTCGACGATCATTTCGCCGCCGAGACGAGCCAGAGCGTCGTATATTTCGCCGAAGTTTTCATCGGTGAACGAAAGCGCGCGCGTCATTAACATATCGCCTGTGTCGAGCCCCGCGTCCATTTTCATGATCGTTATGCCGATCTCGCGCTCGCCGTTCATAATGGCGCGCTGTATCGGCGCCGCGCCGCGATATTTCGGCAGAAGCGAGCCGTGAATGTTGATACATCCGTATTTCGGCGCGTTGAGCACGTATTTCGGCAATATCTTGCCGTAAGCCGCGACGATTATAACGTCGGGCGAGAGCGTGTCAAGCGTATCTTTGAACGCGCCGTCTTTGAATGTTTCGGGTTGAAAGACAGGCAGCCCAAGCGCCTCCGCTGTCACCTTGACGGGCGAGGGGAGCAGCTTGTGCCCTCTGTCCTTCGGCGTGTCGACCTTTGTCACGACTCCGACGATCTCGCCGCAGTTGCCGTTTGATATGGCCTCGAGCGCCGCCGACGCAAAAGTCGGCGTGCCCATAAAGAGTATTTTCATTATTCCTCCACCGTTTCAATGTTCGACGCGATCGACGTATAGAGCTTTCCGTCGAGGTGGTCGATCTCGTGGCAGAAGCACCGCGCGAGAAGCTCCGTGCCCTCGTATTCGCGCATTACGCCGCTACGGTCGAGCGCGCGCACCTTGACGTACGACGGGCGCGTGACAGTGCCTTGCTTTCCGGGCACGGAAAGGCACCCCTCGGGGCCCGTCTGCGTGCCGGACGAAGTGATTATTTCGGGATTTATCAGCTCGATGAGGTTACCCGCCTCGACCTCTACGACGACGACGCGGCGAAGCACGCCGACCTGCGGCGCGGCGAGCCCCACGCCGTTCGCGCGGCGCATGGTGTCTGCCATGTCGTCAAGAAGGGTCGTTATTCTTTCGGTGATCTCGGTTACGGGGCGCGCCATTTTGCTCAGCGTCGGGTCGCCCTCTTTCAGAATGTTGAGAATTGCCATAATGTCTCCTATGTTATTGTCGGATTTATGTCGACCGACAGATTCACCGCGCCGCGCGCTCTTTTAGAATACTCGATGACGAGCTTTGACAGCATTTCACGGTAGCGGCGGTTGTTCTTGTGCTTCATAACTATCCGCACGCGGAATTTGTTTTTGATTTTGTAAACGGGCATTTCAAACGGACCGTAGACCTGAAGCGGCACGTCGGAAAAGCTATATTTCCGCTCGTATTCGAGCGCGTGTGCAAACGACGACGCAAGAGAGCGGTTTTCGGTTTCTTCTTCGGAGAGGAACGTCACCGTCGTTATGTCGCAGAACGGCGGGAAAACGAGCGCGCGCCTGAGCGCGATCTCATCTTCGTAAAATGCGTCATAGTCCTGCGCCGCGGCAAGGCGTATCGTCTCGTTATACGGGTTCATCGTCTGGATAACGGCGCGTCCCGCCTCATCTCCGCGACCCGCGCGGCCGACGACCTGCGTTATCAGCGAAAATGTGCGCTCGTTGGCGCGGAAATCATCCATGAAAAGCGAGTTGTCCGCGTTCAGCACGCCGACGAGCGTAACTTTCGGGAAATTATGCCCCTTGGCTATCATCTGCGTGCCGACGAGAACATCGTACTTCCCGCCCGCAAAGCTCTCGACTATATCGTCCTGAGTGAATTTGCCCTTGGTCGAGTCCGCGTCCATTCGAAGCACCCGCGCGGCAGGAACTTTTTCACGTATCTCGTCCTCGATCAGCTGCGTGCCGTAGCCGCCGTACCAAAGGTGCGCCGACGAGCACGACGGGCAGAGCTTCGGCGGCGCCTGTCTGTATCCGCAATAGTGGCAGACGAGCGCGCCCGTGTGTTTGTATTTATGGTAAGTCAGCGAAACGGAGCACTTCGGGCAAAGCACGACATTGCCGCACATGCGGCAGATCACATAACTGTTGTATCCGCGGCGATTCAGAAACAGCATCGACTGCTTACCGTCTTTGACGTTTTCGTCGAGTTCCTCTTCGAGCCGCGCTCCGATATATCCCGCCTCGGTGGGGTTTTCGCCCTCGCGCATATCGGATATGATTATCTCGGGCAGCTTTGCCTTTCCATATCTGCCTTTCAGCTCAACAAATTCGTAAACGCCCGTCTTTGCCTTGTAAAAGCTCTCGACCGACGGCGTCGCCGACGCGAGCACCATCAACGCATTATTCTTCGCCGCGCGGAAGCGGGCGACGTCGCGGGCGTGGTATTTCGGCGTCGTGTCCGATTTGTACGTGTGCTCCTGCTCCTCGTCAATGACGATGAGCCCGAGGTTTTCGAGCGGCGCGAATATCGCCGAGCGCGTGCCGAGCACGACGTCGATCTCGCCGCGTTTTATTCTTTTGAACGAATCGAATCGCTCCCCGTCGGAAAGAGCGGAATGAATCACTGCGAGGCGCGAGCCGAATATCTTTGCGAAAACGGACACCGATTGCCACGTCAGCCCTATCTCGGGCACGAGCACGATCGCGGTCTTGCCCGCGTCGACGGCGCTTTTGCAAAGAGATAATATGACGCTCGTCTTGCCGCTGCCTGTCACGCCGTATAGGAGAGCGCCGTGCGGCTCGCCGTCCTTCATCAGCGCGTCAAGACGCGAAAACGCCTCGCTCTGTGTGTCGGAAAGCGCCGGCATAACGCCGTCCGCCGTGAAATTATCGTAGTGATTTCGTATGACCTCGCGCGTCTTTATTTCGATAAGTCCGCGCTTTTCGAGGTTTTTGATGTGCGTGCGCTTATATCCCTGCTCCTCGAGCTCGCGCACCTCGACGCCGTCGCTCTCGCAGAGCAGATTATAAATCTCGCGGTATGCCGACGGAGTTCTCGCGCGAGAAAGCTCGCGCTCGTCCGCGTCCTCGCGCGCAAACGCGATCTCGCACGTCGCGCCGACGGAGCGCTTTATCTCAACGTCGCGCGCGATAACGCCGCTTTGAATGAGAGACGAAACGACGGCACGGCAATCTTCGCCGAACTCGGAAAAGAGCTTCCTTTCCTTGACGGGCGAGTTCAGCTTGACGTATGAAAGCACGGCGGACGCGCGCTCGTTGAGCGGCTCCGCGGGTTCATTTTTGTATACGAGAAGCTCCTCCGCCATATCAAAAGCGGCGGACGGGATGAATCTTTTTACCGCGTCGCCGTAAGAGCAAAGCGTCTGCTGGCTCATAAAAACGCAAAGAGCCATAAACTCGTTGCCAAGAGAAAGATCTCGTGATATCTCGTCGGTGACGGGTTTAAGCTCCGAATAATCGACGTCGGATCCGACGCTCGTTACGAGCGCGGTCTTTTTTCTGTTCGCCCTTCCGAAAGGAACGAGCACGAAATCTCCCGGTGCGACGTCGCCGTCGTAATAATAAGTGTATTCGCGGTCAATGTGGTACGGCGCGTCGAGAATATGCACGCCGACGCTCTTTATTCCCGCCATATCACTCCTCGGGTTTTACTATCTTGTATTCTCCGCTGTAAATGCGCTGAACGGCGTTCTCGACTGCTTTTTTGTTGCGGAGATCGCTGTTGATAAGGGAAGCGAGCGGTTTGTCTGTCTGCTTGTTTGCGACAAGACGGTCTGCGACCTCTCTTTGCTCGACATATTCGTCCGTGACGATGCGCGCGCATTTTGCCGTTGCGATCACGAGCGCATAGCGGTTGATCTCTCCTTTTGTGAGCTGTTCAATGGATGGTTTGATCATCATGATGGTTTTTCTCCTTAAATTATATGTTAGTCAAAATATTTTTCTTTGAAGTCGAGATTTCTCGACGTTTTCATAAGCTCGACGTCGATTATCTTTCTTATTTTATCCGCGGCCTTGGCGGCGCTGTCGTTTTCGTTGACGACTATGTAGTCGTACCGACCGAGCTTCATCACTTCGCGCCGCGCCGTCTGCATGCGGCGCTCAACGACTTCCGTGCTCTCCGTGCCGCGCCCCTCAAGCCGCTCGCGGAGAGTTTTCCCGTCGGGCGGCAGGAGCATTATCGAAACGGCGTCGCGGCATTTTTCCTTTACCTTGAGAGCGCCCTGCGTTTCAATTTCGAGGATGACGTGTTTGCCGCCGTCAAGCGATCTTTCCACGGCGTCGCGCGGCGTGCCGTAGAGATAGCCGACGTATTCGGCGTGTTCGAGCATTTCGCCGTTTTCGATCTTTTCTTCAAACTGTTCGCGCGAAACAAAATAATACGATTTTCCCTCGATCTCGCCCGGCCGCGGCTCGCGCGTCGTCGCCGAGACGGAATAAACGAACTCGTCGGAGTGTTTCATCAGCTCCGCGATCACCGTCCCTTTACCCGATCCGGCAGGGCCGGATATTATAATCAAAAGACCGCGTTTCATTCGTCCTCCTCGTTTTCGTCCTCGTCGTCCTGCTGTCCGTTGAGGCGGTAAGAGATCGTTTCCGCGCCTATCGCGGAAAGAATGACGTGGTCGCTGTCCGTGATGATTACGGCACGGGTGCGTCTGCCGCACGACACGTCGATGACGCGCCCCGCCTCTTTCGCGTCCTGAACGAGACGCTTTATCGGCGCCGAGTCGGGGGACACGACGGAGATGACTCTGCCCGCCGCGACCATGTTGCCATATCCGATGTTGATGAATTTCATATTTCCTCCGCTTATTCGATGTTCTGTATCTGTTCGCGTATTTTTTCAAGCTCGCTCTTCATTTCGACGACGCATTTTGCGATCTCCGCGTCGCACGCCTTTGAGCCGATCGTGTTCGTTTCGCGGTTGATCTCCTGAAGCAAAAAGTCGAGCTTTCTGCCGACGGGTTCGGGCGACGCGAGTATCCTGTCGAACTCCGCGAAGTGCGACGAAAGGCGCACAAGCTCCTCGTCGATGGCGATCTTGTCGGCGTAAATGCCGCACTCGGTTATCAGCCGCCCCTCGTCGAGCTGAACGTCGCCGCAAAGCTCCGATATGCGCGCCTTGATCTTTTCGTACTGCGCGACCTTGTCCGCTTCGGAAAGCGGAGCGATCTTCGCCGCGAGCTCCATCACGCGCGCTTTCTTTTCGACGATATCCGCCCTCATATTCTCGCCTTCTCGCTCGCGCGACGCGATGAACGTGTCGACCGCCGCCGTCAGCACGGGGAGGAAGTTCTCCCATTCGCGCTCCGCGTCCTCGTCGGCGCTCTTTACGGCGAAGATGTCGCGGTTCTGCGCCACGCGCATCGTCGAAATGTCGTCGGGCAGATCGAATTTTTCGCTGAGCCGACGGAGCGCGTCGATGTAACTCTTTGCGTACGCCTCGTCGAGCTTTATTTCAACGCCGTCCTGTTCCAGCACGTCGACGCGTACGAAAACGTCGACTTTGCCGCGCGAAATGCCGCGCGACGAAATGTAGGTTTTGATCTTTTCCTCAAAATAGGAAAACATATGCGGGACTTTAACCGTGCAATCGAGATATCTGTTGTTTACGGATTTGATCTCGACGAGGATGTCGCGCCCGCCGCGCTCCTCTCTTGCTCTGCCGAAGGCAGTCATGCTTCTCACCATATTATTCTCCGAAAAAATAAACTTAGCATTGTTTTTTGCAATCTTTTGCCTTATACAATACTACAGAATATATTATAATATATTCCACTCCCCGTTGTCAATCGGTTTTGTTCGGTTTTTCAAAAAAAGAAAATCCCGCAGCTGATACGGGATTGACAAAAAGAGTCAATTCTTATATAATAATTATAATATAACATGTCTCGGAGGGGCATATGGAACGCACGTCAAAGGAAAATTATTATCTCGATATAGCAGAGACCGTTGCCGAAAGGAGCACCTGCCTGCGCAAATCGTACGGCGCGATCATCGTCAAGAATGACAGCATCATTTCGACAGGATACAACGGCGCGCCGCGCGGCAGAAAGAACTGCTGCGACCTCGGCGTTTGTATGCGCGACAAGCTCGGCATACCGAGAGGCGAAAGATACGAGCTGTGCCGCTCCGTTCATGCGGAAGCGAACGCGATCATCGCCGCACCGAGAGATCAGATGATAGGCGCGACGCTCTATATGGCGTGTCTCGACTCTAAAACGGGTGAGCTTGTGTCCGGCACGTCGAGCTGCATGATGTGCAAACGGCAGGTCATCAACGCGGGCATCGAAAAGGTCGTCGTGCGCGACACTCCGACAGAGTTCCGAGTCATCGACGTTGACTCATGGATCGAGGACGACGACAGTCTCAGCGGAGTTTTCGGATATTAAAACAAAAAAACACCGCCGTTAAAACGGCGGTGTAAAAAGCATCAAACCTCTGCTGGAATTTCATCTGTGTCTTGTGCATTTTTGATGTACTCTTCGTATGCGGAGAGTACAGCGGTTTCAATGGCGGCTCTCGCTCGGGCATTTATCGGGTGGATAATGTCGCGGAACTCACCGTTCGGGTTCTTTTTTGCCGGCATGACGACGAAAGTCTTTTCTCCTGAGCTGACGATTTTGACGTCATGCAGAGCGAGCTCGTTGTCGAACGTGATTGAAACGACGGCTTTCATCGGCCCCGTTTCAAACGTACGGCGGATCTTTACCTCTGTAACTTCCATTGCTTTTTCCTTTCCGGCGCTGTCGGGCTTGCGCCAAACGTGTCAATCGGATGTGTCTTGCTTAAACTGATTATGTAAGCATTCGCACACGTCCGTATTTTAATTGTATCATCGAATTGTGAACTTTATTCAACGGAAAAGTTAGTAATCTTTGAACTTTTTGAAATAAGCGTTGGAAAAACGTATATTTGGGGGAATAATGAAAAAAAATTCAAACAACTTGGCGGTAAAAAACGCAAAACATATATTTTTCATCGGGATAGGCGGCGTCAGCATGGCGTCTCTTGCAGGATACTCACTCGCCGAGGGGAAAAAAGTTTCGGGCTCCGACAGGGAGGAGAGCGACGCGATACGCGCTCTTGAAAAAGAGGGCGCGCGGGTGTTCGTCGGTCATCGCGCGTCGAATATCGAGGGGTGCGACCTTATCGTTTACACGGCGGCTGTGAAAAGCGACAATCCGGAGCTTATCGCCGCGCGCGACGGAGGGATACCGACGCTCACACGCGCCGAGTTTATGAACGCTTTGATGGCTGACCGCCGCGTCCGCATCGGTGTTTCCGGCTCGCACGGAAAATCGAGCGCCACGGCGATGATCTCGCACGTCATGCTCGCCGCGGGAAAAGACCCTGCCGTCATGTGCGGCGCGGACGTTCCCGAACTTTGCGGCGCTTACCGCAGGGGCGAGGGCGCGTTTCTTTACGAGGCGTGCGAGTACAAGGATTCGTTTCTGTCGACGTCGCCGAACGTCGCCGTCATTCTCAACGTCGATTACGACCACACCGACTATTTCGCGTCGCTCGACGACGTGATCGGATCGTTTGCGAAATTTGCGAAAATTTCGTCCGACGATGGCGGCTCGGTCGTCGTATGCGCCGACGACGAGGGCGCGATGCGCGCCGTCAAAAACGAATTTCCGATCACCTTCGGCATCGAAAAGGAAGCCGATTACAAAGCGGAAAACATCGAGATGCGTGGCGGGTTTGCGTCGTTTTCGGTAACGTTCTGCGACGAGCCGTTCATAGACAAAATACCTCTCGCCGTTCCCGGACGGCACAACATATACAACGCGCTTGCGACTCTTGCGGTCTGCGACCTTGTCGGCGTCGACAAAAACGTCGCGGCGGAGGCGATCGGGTCGTTCGGCGGTATCTCCCGCCGCTTTGAAAAGCGCGGAAATATCGGCGGCGCGCCAGTCTACGTCGATTACGCGCACCATCCGAAAGAGATCGAGGCAACTCTCGCGGCGGCGCGGGAGATGTGTGGCGGCAAGCTCATCGCCGTTTTCGAGCCGCACACGTATTCGCGCACAAAAGCGTTGTTTGACGATTTTGTCACCGCTTTCGGCGGCGCGGACGTAAAGATATTCACGGACATTTTCGCCGCGCGCGAAACGGACACGCTCGGCGTGTCGTCAAAGATGCTCGCCGAGGCCGCGGGCGGCGAATACGCCGCTTCGTATGAAGCGGCGGCGGCGCGCGTAAAAGAGCTCGCAAAAGACGGCGACGCCGTGCTGATACTCGGCGCGGGGACCGTAGTTCGCGTCGCCGACGTTATCGGAGGTTAGCCATGCACGTGCCGAACTCTTCGACAAAGGAAATAGCCGTGCTCTCGTTCCGAGAGGCGCTCGAAATGTCAGGTGCGGCAAAGGATTACGACGTGTCGCGCTGGCTCTATGTGCCGCCGTTTTATACGGAATACCGTTACATCCTCGGTACGAAAGGGTGTAATCCGCTCATCTGCGTCGGCATAAATCCTTCGACAGCGAAGCCCGACGCGCTGGACAATACATTAAAATCGGTCGAGCGCATTGCCCTCGGCAACGGCTACGACAGCTTTATCATGTTCAACGTCTACGCACAGCGCGCGACCGACCCCGACGACATGGAAAGCGACGAAAACGAATATCTCCACCGTCAGAACATGGAGGCGTTTGAGTACGCGCTGTCGCTCGGAAAAAGTCCGACGGTCTGGGCGGCGTGGGGAACGATAGTCGAGCGGCGCGGATACCTCAAAAAATGTATGACGGAAATGGTCGCGCTCGGTAAAATACACGGCGCGCACTGGGTAAAAGCGGGCGCCTGCTCGAAAGCGGGACATCCGCATCATCCGCTTTATCTCAAAAAAGACAGCCCGCTCGAAGATTTCGACATGGGAAAATACATATCAACACTTGAATAAAAAACGGAGGGCAGAACCATGAAAATTCTGATGATAAACGGCAGTCCGCACGCCGCGGGCAGCACGTACACCGCGCTTTGCGAAATGGAAAAGATCTTTATCGAAAACGGATTTGAAACGGAGATCGTGCGCGTCGGCCATCTTGCCGTGCGAGGATGCGTCGCCTGCAAGTCGTGCTACAAAACGGGCAGATGCGCGATAGACGATATAGTGAACGAGCTCGCGCCGAAGCTCGAAGAGTGCGACGGGCTCGTCGTCGGCTCACCCGTTTACTACGCGTCGGCGAACGCGACGCTTGAAGCGGTGCTCCAGCGCCTTTTTTACAGCACGCATTTTTCAAAGACGATGAAGGTCGGCGCGGCGGTCGTGTCCGCGCGTCGCGGCGGGATCACCGCGACGTTTGACGAGATCAACAAATTCTTCACCATTTCGGGTATGCCCGTCGCGTCGGGGCAGTATTGGAACGGCATCCACGGCAATTCCGCCGATGAAGCGGCCGAGGACGGCGAGGGACTGCAATCAATGAGAACGCTCGCTCGCAACATGGTCTTTCTCATAAAGAGCATCGCGCTCGGAAAAGAAAAATTCGGCGTTCCCGAAAAGGAGCCGCCGATCAGGACGAATTTTATAAGATAAAGGAGCACTTCATGGAAAAAGCAAAGGTATTTTTCACAAGAAACATCACCCCCGAAAACGTCATCCGCGCATATGAGCTGCTCGGCAAAGAGCTTTGCGGCAGAGTGGCAATAAAACTCCATTCGGGCGAGGAGGGAAATCAGAATTATCTGCGCCCCGATTTCTTTCAGCCGATCATCCATAAACTCGGCGGCACCGTCGTCGAGTGCAACACCGCATACGGCGGCGCGCGCAATTCGACGGTCAAACACTTCAAACTCATCCGCGATCACGGCTGGGACAGATTCAACTTCGACCTCATGGACGCGACGGGTCCCGACATGAAGCTCGACATTCCGAACGGCAAGGTCATAAAGGAAAATCTCGTCGGAAAAAATATGAAAAACTATAACTCCATGATCGTCCTCTCGCATTTCAAGGGTCATCCGATGGGCGGATACGGCGGCGCGCTGAAACAGCTTTCGATCGGATGCGCGTCGAGCGCGGGCAAGTCGATAATCCATTCGGGCGGGCGCACCGACGATCAGAACGTCGTGTGGTCGAAAACCGCTCCGCAGGACGAATTTCTCGAAGCGATGGCGGACGCCGCTTCGTCCGTCGTGAATTTTTTCGGCGGCAATATGGCGTTTGTCAACGTGATGAAAAACCTCTCCGTTGACTGCGACTGCTGCTCCGTCGCCGAGGACCCGTGTATGCGGGATATCGGCATTTTGTCGTCGCTCGATCCGGTCGCTGCAGATCAGGCTTGCATCGACCTCATATACGCCGCAAAGGACGACCCCGGACAGAAGCATTTTATCGAGCGCGTCGAATCGCGCCACGGCATCCACACGATAGAGGCCGCCGCCGACCTCGGCTTCGGCACAAGGGAATACGAACTGGTCGAATTTTGAGAAAAAAGAAAAACCGTGCGTACAGCACGGTTTTTTCGGCTTCCTGTGTAAAGGGAGCCGATTTTTTATTTATAAATCTTGTCCCGATATTCTTTGACCGCTCTCTCGGCGCATTCGCGCACGGTTTTCAGCATCTTTGCGTCGGCGGGCTCGTCGAGCGAATCGAAAGTGTCGTCCGTGACGCTCTCGCCGGTAATCGTTCCGAACCAAGTAAGGCCGAGCGCGTATCTGCCGTAGCCGAGATTTGCGTGGAACGTGTCGCGGTGCGCGACGATCCCGCTCTCGATGATGTTCTGCATCGTCCTGCCTGACGGGATCACGCCGTCGGCTTTTATGGCGCGCGCCGCCGTGTCGTAGGCGTTTTCGATGTCGGCGAACATGTCGGCGCTTTTTGCGTATTTCATCTGCTCGCACAGTTTGACCGAGCCGTCCTCATACGCCCACGTCTGATGGATGTATATCTTCGCCTCGGGGCAGGCGGCGCGGCACTCAGCCGCGAGCACGTCGAGATACGGCTGATACGTTTCGTAGCGCGGGCTCTTGTGGCTCACCTGCTGGAGCGTTATCACGTCCCACTTGCGGGCGCGGAGCGCCTGACGTATCGACGCGTAAAAACCTGTCGTCTCGCCGCCGTATTCGAGCGAATACGCGCGATTGTCGTGGATGAGATTGTTGTAGTGGCGCACGAGCGGGCATCCGCCGATGTAAAGGTTCACCGTGCGAAAATACACGCCGCGTTTTGAGGCGATCTGGGTAAGATACCGCGTCGCGTCCTGTGAAAAGCTGTTTCCGATTGCGAGTATGTTCATGTTTGTCCTCCGTATGTCAGTCTCCCGCGTCCTCGTCGTCTATCCACGAGTCAGCGAGATAATTTATGTCTCCCGAAAGCACGCCTAAAATGGCGCGGTAAACGAATTCGGGCTTTTCGTCGAAGTTCCGCTTCATCACTTCAGCCCTGCGCCGTGAATCGAGCGAAACGGAGAGCGAAAAGCTCTCGCCGTCCTTGTCCGTCACGGTGCATGAAAGGATGAATCTGCCGTTTTCCTCGTTTATCCTGCTCTGCGCCCGCGAGCCGCGCCGCTCAAACGAAAGCAGCCGCATCGCCGAGCGCGCGCTGCGCTCCTTTATCACTCCGACAAGGTCGCCTTCGAGCATTTCCGCGGCGACGCGCCCCTTCGGCGACAGGGAATAGACTGTCTTTTCCTCCGTTATCTCCTTTGATACGGCGCCGGACGCGACGAGCTCAAAAAGCGCGTCCATGAATTCAAACTGATTGACGAAATCATCCTGCATCACGACGTCGTTCAGCGTCGCCATGTCGACCGGACGGTCGATCTGCATAAGCAGATACAGAATAAAAGTCTTGATGTCCCTTTTTTCTTTGAAGTGAAAACCCATTTTTGCCGCACTCCTTTGTGTTTTAACTAAATTTTATCACAAATCGCGCCTTTTGTATATAGCAAACGCGAAAAAATTTTCAGGCGTCTTTTTTTGTCATGGAAAGTATTGCAAATGCGCGCGTTTCGTGATAAAATCATTTTGTAATATTATTATTTCATTTACGGAGGACGTAATGTAAAATCTTCATCTCATCTGCAACGCGCACATTGATCCCGTTTGGATGTGGGAAGTCGAGGAGGGCGTTGCCGAAACGCTGTCGACGTTCCGCGTCGCCGCCGATTTCTGCGAGAATTACGACGGCTTCATTTTCTGCCACAACGAAGCTATGCTCTACGAGTGGGTGGAAAAAAACGATTCGGCGCTTTTCGAGCGCATACGAAAGCTCGTCAAAGCGGGCAAATGGCATATCATGGGAGGGTGGTACCTGCAGCCCGACTGCAACATCCCGTCGGGCGAGAGCTTCGTCCGCCAGATACTCGCGGGCAAGTATTATTTCCTCGATAAATTCGGCGTCGAGCCGCGTACGGCGATAAACTTTGACGCGTTCGGCCACTCGCGCGGCCTTGTCGACATTATGAAAAAAGCGGGCTACGACTCATACATCTTCTGCCGCCCCGAGCCCGATATGCTCGATCTGCCCGGCGAGCAGTTTAATTGGGTCGGATTCGACGGATCGAAGATCGCCTGCTCGCGCGCGTACAACTCCTATGAATCGCACCGCGGCGAAGCGGACGAAAAGATCAAGGGATGGATGGAGAAAAACCGCGGCGCAAAAGTCGGAATGGTGCTGTGGGGCATAGGCGACCACGGCGGCGGTCCGTCGAGGATCGACCTTGAAAAGATCGAGACGCTCGCAAAAAGCGAGAAAGAATTCAAACTGATCCATTCGACTCCGGAAAAATATTTCGACGAGCTTGAAAAGTCGGAAACACTCCCCGATTACTCGGGACTTATGAACCCGCGCTACACCGGCTGCTACACCACGATGAGCCGCATCAAGCATATCCACCGTCAGCTTGAAAACGAGCTTTATATGACGGAAAAGATGGCGGCGCACGCGCTGATGGCAAGCGTTTCGGATTACCCTGCCGACGCGATCGAGCGCGCGACAAAAGACCTGCTCTGGCTCGAATTTCACGACATCCTTCCGGGATCGAGCGTCGAGCCCGTCGGCAAATACGCCGAGGCGGTCGCGGGACACGGACTGATCGAACTCCGTCAGGAAAAGATCAAGGCGTTCCTCGCTCTCTGCTCCGACAGAAAGAAAGCCGAGGACGGCGAAATACCCGTTTTCGTCTATAACCCGCACCCGTATGAAGTTACCGAGATCGTCGAGGTCGAATACAACCTCCCGGATCAGAACAAAAACCGCGAGCTCTACTCCGTGCCGCACGTTTATCTTGACGGCGTCGAGATACCTTCGCAGCGCGAGCACGAAATGTCGAATTTCAACGTCGACTGGCGCATCAAGAGCGTGTTCCGCGCAACGCTTCCCGCAGGCGCGATGTCTCGCTACGACATAAAGATAAAACTCGAAAAGAACCCTGCGCCGATCTCTCAGCCCGTGGGCGACAGCTATGTTTTCGACAACGGGGAAATGCGCGTTGAAATAAACACAAAAACGGGACTTGTCGATTCGTTCAGCGTCGGCGGCAAGGACGTTCTTTTTGAAAACTCCCTCGTTCCGCTTGCCATCAAGGACGACGAAAACTCGTGGGCGCACAAGGAAAAATCGTTCCGTAACGTCGCGGGAGAATTTACGCTCATGAATGCCGACGAGGCGGCAAAATTCTCGGGCATCATCGACGGATCGACTCCGCACCCCGTCCGCATTATCGAAGAGGGCGACGTGCGCGTCATCGTCGAGGCGCTCTTTAAGTACGAGCACTCGTTCATCGCAAGAAGATATATCTTCCCACGCCGCGGCAAGTCGTTCACCGTTGCCGAAAAAGTATATTGGAACGAAAAAATGACTATGCTGAAGCTGTCGCTGAAAACAGTCAAAGCGGACAAATTCATCGGTCAGACGGCGTATGGCAGCGAAAATCTTTTAATCAACGGCGATGAAATGGTGAGCCACAAGTGGAACGTCGTTTCCGACGGCCGTGTCGCGCTCTCTGTCATAAACGACGGAACGTACGGCTCCGACTTCCTTGGCGACGAATATCGCGTCACCCTTCTCCGCTCGCCCGGATACTCGGCGGGCAAGAGCGATTTCTCCGTCAGAAAACCGTATATCATGGAGCAGGACAGATTCTCCCCGTTCATCGATCAGGGCGAGCACGACTACAAATTCGTGATCGGCGGCGGCGACGAAAAAGAGCGTCTTGAATTGATCGAGCGCGAAGCGGGCGCGTTTTCCGAAGCGCCGATGGCGCTCTCGTTCTTCCCGACGGGATGCGAAAAGTCGCTTGAAAACACGATAAAACCGTTCGCGTCGCTCTCGGATAACGTCATAACCCTCGCCGTGTTCAAGAAAGCGGAAAAAAGCGACGATTCCGTCATCCGTCTGTTCAATCCGACAGCCGAAACAAGAAAAACGACGCTGAAGCTCCCCGCAATAGATTTTAAGGGCGAGTTCACGCTCGGCGGATACGAGATCAAAACGATCTCCATGAACATCAAAACAAAAAAGGTCAAAGAAGTTGACCTTATGGAAAGATAAATTTTATAGGAGGCACACCATGAACTCAAAAGAAAGACTTGACAGATTTCTTGCGGGAGAAAAGACCGACAGACGACCCAATCTTACGATCGTCGGAAGCGTCGTGACGCAGTACACGGGTATCGGCGTCGACAAATACTGCCTTGACTATAAAGCTATGACCGAATCCGCCGTAAAAGCGGCGCACGACCTCGATCTCGACTTCGTGCAGATCGCGTCCGACCTCGCGCGCGAAGCGGAGGGCTTCGGCTCGACTGTTGAATTCTACCCCGACAAACTTCCGACGGTGCGCAAATACGTGCTCGACGACATCTCCGACGTTTCTGCGCTGAAACCGCTCAGAACGAAGGACGTGCGCCGTATGTACGACCTCGTAGAAGCGACGGCGTACTCTAATGCCATTTGCGACGACGTGTATCCGATGACGCTTTGCGTCGGTCCGGCGACCGTCGCGGGCAACGTGCGCGGCGTCGAGGCGCTCCTGATGGACATCTACGACGACGAGGAAGCCGTCGACGAGCTGCTGAACATCACTACGGAAACGGCGCTCGACTTTATCCGGGAACTCGGAGCCGTCGGCTCAAAATACATCTATGTCGCCGACCCCGTCGCGTCGCTGTTTTCGCCCTCGATGTACGAGGAACACATCTTCCCGTGCCATAAAAAGATGTACGCCGAAATGGAAAAGCTCGGCATCGGCTCTCGCCTGCACATGTGCGGTGACACGTCGAAGATACTTCCGATATCCGCCGGCTGTGGCGCGAAGATAATCGACATCGACACGGCGGTCAATTTCAAAGAAGCGCTCGCATCGGCAAACGGCAAATGCGTGCTCAACGGCAACATCAACCCCGTTTCCGACGTGTTCACAGCGACCGCGGAACATACAAAGCAGGCGATCCTCGATGTTGCGAAAAGCGTCGACTACGCCCGCGCGATGTTCATGCCGGGCTGCGAACTCCCGACGAAAACGCCGCTTGAAAACGTGCGCGCCATCGCCGAGGCGCTGAAAGAGATCGGCTGACGACACAATGATTTATTGTGAAAATATATAATATTTATATTCCCGATTTGTGCTAATCAACGAATATTGCAAAAAACGTAATTTCGGTTTGATTTGTGCACTGAAATTGAGTATAATATATACATTAACCTGATTTTTGCGCGGCGCGGCCGCGCGCTCGGAAAAACGTTTTGCGTCAAGCCGCAAAATATCATCGGAGGAAAACGGAAAATGAAAAAGGCTTTGGCACTTGTGCTTGCGATACTCACGCTGGCGTTTGTGTTTACGGGATGCACGACGATAGGTGCGGACGGCAAGGGCGCCGTTATAGACATCTATATGGGAACAAAGACGATCAATCTTGACCCCGCCATCGCGTACACCGACGAAAACAGCGTGAAGATAATAAACCTCATTTTCGAGGGACTTTTCTCGCTCGATCAGAGCGGGAAGCTCAAAAAAGCGCTCGCAAAGAAATATGAGATCGGAGAGGATCGCTACGGCAACAAGAAAATGACCGTGTGGCTCAATGATACATATTGGAGCGACGGCTCGATGGTGCAGGCGAACGACGTCGTCTATGCGTGGAAGCGCATACTCGACCCTTCGTTTGAATCGAGCGCCGCCTCGATGCTTTACGCCATTCAGGGCGCAAAGGACGCAAAGGACGGCAAGATAGGCATCGACGACATCGGTCTTTATTCTCTTGCCACGGCGAAATTCGAGGTGATCTTCGAGGAGGGCGCTGATATCGACGAATTCCTTATAAACCTCGCAAGCCCGGCGCTCGTTCCGCTCCGCGAGAACAAAGTTTCGCCGTATGCCGACACGTGGTCGTATTCAGGCCGCGACCTTTCGACGAACGGTCCGTTCAGAGTAAAGAAATTTACGGGCGTTTCAAGCGAAGGCGTCGTCGATACGACGGGCGAGATCATTCTCGAAAGATCGTCATACTATTATCTCAAACAGGACGTCAAAACGGAGGACGCCGACAAGTACGTCATCCCGTACAGACTCGTGTTCCATTTCTCCGATCCGCTTGACAAAAGCGTCGTTTACTCGAACAAGGAAAACGACATCGTGACGATGTTCGGCGACAACGAGATATTCTACGTCTCCAACCTCACGGCGGAAACGGCGGCGTCGTTCAAGAAGAGCCAACTCAAATACGACAAGCTCGCGTCGACGTATTCTTACATTTTCAACACCGATAACGCGCTGTTCAAGAACAGCGCCGTCAGATACGCGATGAGCATCGCGCTCGACAGAACAGAAGCGGCGGCGACGGTCGGCGTCAGAAGCGAAGCCGCGACGGGACTTATTCCCTCGATGATATACAATACAGGCAAGGGCACGTCGTTCAGAAAGAAAGGCGGCAATATCCTTTCCAAAGACGCGCAGCTTGAAGAGGCAAAGAACATCCTCGCCGATGCGGGCATAAATCCCGCCGCGTACGACGACATTTATCTTTACTACCGCACTGACGAGGCAAACGACAGCTATTCGTCCGCACAGATGGGCTTCTACAGCAAAGAGAAAGCTCTCGCTACTCTCGCCAAGGAAGCGTGGGAAAAGCTCGGCTTCTATGTCGTTCTCCGCGCTTGCGACGCGAAAGAATACGAGGACGCGCTGAACTCGAAATCGTATGATATAATCGGACTCGACTGGCAGATGCTCTCTCCGTACCCGCTCTATGATCTTGCCCCGTTTGCAACGACGTACAGCGGATTTGTGACCGAGAACGACGACGGCACGTATACCGCAAAAGCGGGACTCACGGGCTGGTCAAACAGCGCCTACAACGAGCTGATCGACTCCGCGTTCGCGGCAACAAAGCAGAAAGACAAGGCGGCTATCCTTCACGACGCAGAAAAACTGCTACTTGAAGAAGGCGCTATCGTTCCTGTAGTGTTCAACAGCGAGTGCTACGTCGTGTCGAATAAGCTCTCCGGCATTACGAAAAATTACTTCGGTTCAAAAATTTTCACAAGAACGGCGCTCAAGAATTATGAGAAATATCTTGCGCTGATCCCGTCGAAAAAATATCTGTTCGATTGATTCTGAACATAATAAAAAACCACCAGCATAGTGAAATGCACCCCAAAAGTCAGACATTATACTACTTTGCCTGACTTTTGGGGTGCATTTAACTTTTTGTCAGCTATGTTATCTTTTTTGTGACTTGTTGCAAGTTGCCTTTTCTGTCAAAACCGAGTGCCTTTTCTATCGTGTCGGCAGCGTTGAGTACTGCTCCTGCGCCTTTGTGATCCCCTCGGGATAGATCTTTGCGAAGTCGTTTTTCATGGAGATCGGCGTGTATCCTTTGGCGATGTAGTCCGCCGATTTCGTCTCCCAATCCTGTGTGCCCCATTCGCGCACGCTGTCGTCGGCAACGATCATATACGCCTGCGCCTTATAGGGATTTCTTTCATCTATGGCGTAGTTCATCATGCTCGTGTCGCTTCCGCTGTTTCCGAACGCGAGCACGGGGCGCTTGCCGATTTCTCTTTCGATATAAATGGACTTGTTTGCGTTGAGGTTTTTCTGAATAAAGCCGCCTGTCAGAACGAGTTCGTCTCCGCTGTTATACTTGAAATCCATGTTCGACGATTCCTCTTCGTGACCTTTTACTTTAACCTCAAAGTCCGTGCCTATAACGTGATCGGGCGTGACGTAATCCTTGATCGGCGAGTTTTCCACGATCGCGCGCGTGGTCGTGCGTTCCGTGCCGCTGATGACCCAGATCGTAAATCCGTTTTCATAGAGGTAACGCACGACCTCCACCATGGGAAGATAGAAGTTATCTATATAACGCATGTTGTTAAAGCTCTGCGTTTTCTTTTGTCCGAACGACACGACGTAGTCGTAAAATTCGCTGACGGTCATTCCCGCGTATGCCTTTGCAAAATTTCTTGCCAGAGTTTCGTCGGCGGTATATCCGGGCTTGATCGCCTCGGCGACTTCTTTCAGTTCGTCAGAAACTCTTTCGGGGTGATCGTAAAGACAATATTCTATGAACATCATCGTGTCGTAATATGTGTAGTACGTTTCGCACATGAGCGTTCCGTCCATATCGAAGACGGCGATCCTGTCCTCGACGGGAATGTAGTCTTTTGATTTTTCGTCCGTGACCGCCGCAACGTAATCTTTAAGCCCCGTCAGCGCCTCACATTCGTTCCAATACTCAAACTTAACGGTACTTTTTGCGGTGCCGCAAGCGACAGTATTCAGCGCGACGATGAATATCAGCAAAACAACAATCGAATTTTTGATCAGTTTCATTTTTTGTCTCCTTTTGATGTCATATATCTCGGTTTTATAATGTTTTTTTCTTTTTGAAACGCGCCCAAAGCACGACGTAAACGATGAAAAGAACCGACGCAAAACAAATCCCGACAGGATACGCAATATTCACCGAGAGGCGCAGCCCTTCGTCCGCCGTCAGTATATATGTCATACTTACCGCCGACATGAACGTCGCGGGCAGCGCCGTAAGGAGTGAGCCGAAGTGATATTTGCCTTTCTTTACGAGATACGCCGTCGCCACCCAGAGGGCGATCATTGCGAGCGTCTGATTGCTCCACGAGAAATAGCGCCAGACGATCTGAAAGCCGTTACTGTGCGCGATGGCAAACCATGTGAGAAATCCGCCTGTGACGAGAAGCGGTATTGTGATGATGAGTCGGTTTTTGATCTTTTTTTGTTCGAGATTAAACGTTTCCGCTAAAATGAGACGCGCGCTTCTGAACGCCGTGTCGCCTGATGTGATCGGACACACGACGACGCCCGCGATAGCGAGAACGCCGCCGAAAACGCCGAGAACGCCCGTGGATATTTCATACACGACGTTTGAAGCGCCGCCTGCCAGAGCGTTATTCAGAAGCTCCGTCGTTCCGTAGAAAGCGACGCCGGCGGCTGCCCAGACGAGAGCGATGACAGATTCGCTTATCATCGCGCCGTAAAAGACCTTCCTGCCGACTTTTTCGCTTGTGATGCACTTTGCTATCATCGGCGACTGCGTCGCGTGGAAGCCCGAAACGGCGCCGCAGGCGACCGTTATGAACATATACGGCCAGACCGGTGTTCCGTCGGGGTGGAGATTTTTCAGCGTCAGTTCGGGAATGGTAAACTTGCCTCCCGAGAAGATGATGCCGCCTATGACGGCGCACGCCATGACTATGAGCATCACGCCGAAAACCGGATACAGCTTTCCTATCAGCTTATCTATCGGAAGAAGCGTCGCAAGCAAATAATAGGCGAGGATAATGATCGCCCAGAACGTGCCGTTCATAAAGTCGGGAGTCAGTTTTGCAAGCAGCGCCGCCGGGCTTGTCACAAAGACCGTTCCGCACAGAATGAGCAGAATGACCGAGAAAACGCGCATGATCCATTTTGCCGCTTTTCCGAGGTATTCGCCCGAAAGCTCGGCGATCGACGCGCCGCCGTGACGCTCGCTGATCATGCCCGACATATAGTCGTGGACGGCGCCGCCGAGTATCGAACCGAACACGATCCACAAAAAGACGACAGGGCCGAAAACGGCGCCCATCAACGCGCCGAAGATCGGGCCGGTGCCCGCTATATTCAAAAGTTGTACGAGAAACGCTTTCCACGTTTTCATGGGAACGCAGTCAACGCCGTCGTTTACCGTGATCGCGGGTGTTTCTCTGTCGTCGGTCGCAAATATCTTGTCGGTGATGCGACTGTAAATCAAATATCCGCCGATAAGAACGGCAAATGCAAGTAATAATGATATCATTTGTTATTTTACACTTTTATCAACTGTTTTTACGGGTTAAAATACGATTATTTCAAAGTTTATAAGGACGACATTGATTTATACGTCGTCAGCGATGACTTCGAGAAAAATCTTTATTTCTTTCCCGTTCTGACGTATCTTAACAGTTCGTCTTTTGTCATGCCCTCGATGCCGAGATCGGAGAGGGAGCGCCCCTCTTTGCGCCAGTCGCGCTCGTGAACGACGTTGATGATGTCGATAAATCCGTTTGTCAGCGGCATCGGAACGCCGAGAAGCTCGCCTATCGCCGCCCACGGAACGAGACCGAACGGGATATCTTCGGTCAGATAACGACTGCCGAGGTCGTTCGGGCCGCATATCGGCGTCAGTCCGATCGAGCCGTGTCCCTCTTTGTAAAGGTCCTGCCACGTCCACTCATAACCTTCGGGGCGACCTGCGAAATCTTCCATCGGGCGCAGGTTATAGCCAAGCACATTGCCGATCGCCTTGCGCTCTTTGTCCATGGCGATGTTGAGGCGGCACGCCGACGGCGTCCAGCCGTGTTCGTAAAGGAAGAAATTGATCTGCGGGCTTTCGATGCGGGAGATGTTGAAGAGTACGGGACCTGCGTGCCAGTCGGGGTTGACGATCGCAAGACCACACTCGAGAACGTCTGTGTATATCTTTTCAAACGGGAAGAGGTCCTCGCGCATCTCGTCGATGAGTTCGGGGCCCTTTTCCGCGGGGAGAAAAGCGATGTTGATGGGGTTTCTGCCGAAAACGTTGACGGTGTCCGAGCCCGGAGATGTGAGGCGCGCGTCGTAGGGCAGGTTGTTCGCGTCGGCGAACGTCGGGCAATCGTCGCCGTCGAGCTCTTTTTTCAGCACGAGCGCAGAGAACGCGCCGGGAAACGTGACGACGATCTGTTCCTTGTGAAGATGACCTTTGAGTAGCTTTGCGTATCCGCTGTGCGCGAACGCGGGCGCGACTATGCAGACGTAGTGAGCGCTCTTGACGGCTTTTTCGATGTCGTCCGTAACGTCGTTGAGCTCAACGGGGCCCTGCAATTCGGGAATGTTGCCCTGAAGTCTGATCGTCTTCGTTTCAAAAACCTTTTTCATATTGTTTTTGAAGCGCGGCATTTCAAAGAGCGTTACCGTGTGCCCTTTTAGCGAGAGCTCCGCCGCCATTGTGTGCGCGCCGTTGCCGCCGCCGAGAACTGCGATTTTTTTCGGTGTCATAAGAAATCCTCCTTCGGCTGTGCCGAGTTATTGATGTTCGTTTACATTTTACCGCTTTTGGCGGCGATTGTCAAGGGATGTATCGTCGATATGCACGATAATGACGCGCGCGACCTTATTTATATTGACTTTTATTATTTGTTGTGATATTATGTACACGGAGAAATTTGGGCTAAGCGAGGTAAAAACCATGTATATAAAAAGCAAAACGTATATTAAGGACGACGAGCTTCGCTCGGCGCTCGTAAAATCGCTCGAAGGAAAGACGCTTAAAAAAGTGCTCATCCTCCCTCCCGATTACACGCGAATGTATTCGGGCGCGGGGAAGATCACCGCGATGTATTACGAGATGCTGAAAGACAAGTGTGAGATCGACATCATGCCCGCGCTCGGCACTCACGAGCCGATGACGAAAACGGAATGGACGGCGTTTTTCGGCGAGGGGGTTCCGTTTGAAAAAATGATCGTTCATAATTGGCGCAGCGACGTTATCAAGATCGGCGAGGTGCCGTCCGGATTCGTGTCGGAGGTGTCCGAGGGACTCGTAACGTCAAAGATCGACGTTGAGGTGAACCGTCGCCTGCTCGACAAGTCGTACGATCTCGTCATTTCAATAGGGCAGGTCGTGCCGCACGAGGTCGTCGGGATGGCGAATTACTCGAAAAACATCTTCGTCGGGTGCGGCGGCTCGAATATGATAAATTCCTCGCATATGCTCGGCGCGTTCTACGGAATGGAGCGTGTAATGGGCCGTGATTTTTCGCCCGTGCGCCGCGTTTTCGACTACGCCGAGCAGAATTTCCTCGCGGGCGTGCCGCTTATGTACGTGCTGACAGTGACGACGAACAAGGGCGACGAAACGTTTATTCACGACGTTTTCATCGGTCGCGCGCGCGAGCTGTTTGAAATGGCAGTCGCCGAAAGTCAGCGTGTCAACCTCACTCATATGGAAAATCCGCTGAAAAAAGTTGTCGTTTATCTCGACCCGCGCGAATTCAAGAGCACGTGGCTCGGCAATAAGGCGATCTATCGCACGAGAATGGCCATCGCCGACGGCGGCGAACTGATAATCCTTGCGCCGGCCGTCAAAAAATTCGGCGAGGACGCGGAAAATGACCGCCTTATCAGAAAATTCGGCTATTGCGGGCGTGAAAAAGTGCTCGAACTCGTCAAAACCGAGCCGGAACTTGAGAACAATCTTTCCGTCGCGGCGCACCTGATACACGGCTCGTCAGACGGGAGATTCAGTATCACCTATTGCACAAGGGAGCTGACGGAGAGCGAGGTGCGCGGCGCGTGCTTCGGATATATCCCGTATGACGAGATGGTGAAAAAATACGATCCCGCAAAGCTCACCGACGGTTTTAACACCGTCGAGGGGGAGGAGATATTCTACATTTCAAATCCCGCGCTGGGGCTCTGGACGGTGGGATAAAATAAAAATTATACCGTAGTTAACAACAAAAAAGCCGAAAGGAGCGATTATGGATAATACGAAAATTTCTCCGAAAAAGACAGTCAGCATCGTTTTTATCGCGCTCATCGCGCTGACGGTGATAATTTCGGCAGCCATCGTTGTTGAAGATATCATCAAAGTGCGCAGCGGATACTATACGCGCGACGGGTTTGAGGGGCTGTTCTATTACGCCATGTTCATGATCATGATTTACGCCGTGATTTTTGAACTCAATTTATGGTTCGACATTCGGTATTTTGCGTCGGAAAGAGATAAAAAGAGGCCATACAAAACGATATTTCATATTATTTCGCTTGAACTCATAATTCCGCTTTCCGTCACTGTGTCAGCGCTTGTTTTAATGCCGACGTACTCGTTCTTTTTGGAGATACTGACGTACGTTCTCGGCGTTTCGCACATTGTCACACGGCTTGCGCATCTTATCGTTTACCTCGTCATGCACGGCAAAGAAAAAAGGATAATAATATTTCAAAGGAGATAAATACACAATGAAAAAATCAGACATCGGACTTATCGGACTCGCGGTAATGGGCGAAAACCTCGTTATGAATATGGAAAGTCACGGATTTACCGTTTCCGTTTTCAACCGCACGACCGAAAAAGTGAAAAATTTTGTCGAGGGACGCGCCAAAGGCAAGAACATCGTCGGCACGTATTCTCTTGAAGAGCTCGTATCGACGCTTGAAAAACCGCGCCGCGTTATGATGATGATCAAAGCGGGCTCGGCTGTCGACGATATGATCGAAAAACTGCTTCCGCTGCTCGACGACGGCGACATCATCATCGACGGCGGAAACTCACATTTCCCCGACACCGCGCGCCGGACGGCGTACGTTGAGTCGAAAGGCAAGCTCTACATCGGAACGGGCGTTTCGGGCGGCGAAGAGGGCGCGCTGAAAGGTCCGAGCTTAATGCCCGGCGGCAGCCCCGCCGCTTGGCCGCACGTCAAACCGATACTTCAGGCGATTTGCGCCAAGGTCGAGGACGGCTCGCCGTGCTGCGACTGGGTCGGCGAGAACGGCGCGGGGCACTTTGTCAAGATGGTTCACAACGGCATCGAATACGGTGATATGCATGTATGATCGACGAGAAGACCGCCATCATGCGCTGCGAGCCTAACAAGCTCGACGAGCTGCTG
>JAFXWT010000274.1 GCA_017542695.1 Clostridia bacterium | reverse complement strand
GTTCCCAAATCGAATCAAAGAATCGTCTGAGGTCTATCGGTTGAGAAGCAAAGCTTTTCAGTCCCGACGAATAACTGAGGCGAACGACCTTGTAAAAAGCGACGGCGCGTTTTACGTCACGATCTTCAGCGCGGGAGGTAAGCAGAGTTTTTATTTCATCGGCATCCGGAGGAGAAAGGACTTTTTCTGCGATACCGATCTCATCTTCGAGCCATTCGCTTCTGAACGCGCCTTTTGACAATTCATCTTTGAGCAACAAAAAATCCGCTCTTGAATCGAGCGGAAAAAGACCGAGTTCTTTTATGAATGCGAGCGTTCTGTCTTTCATACATCGGAACAGGTTCACAAGGTCGGAGTCATAATCGTTATATACCTCAAAAGTGCACGGCCTTCTTCCTAGGAGCACCGTTCCCGAGCCGCCGAATACGTCGACGAACCGCTCGCAGTTTTCCGGCAGTATCGCATTTATATACGGCAGGAGCGATGTTTTGTTTCCCACCCAACTTACAGGGCTTTTTATGGATATCACCTCTTTCTACATATCAAAGTTCTGATCGTATTCGTCTTCATCGTCGAAGTAATCATCTTCGTTTTCTTCGCATTCGCTTTCACACTCGTCATCGTCAACAGAAGTTATGTTCACATACTCGCCGATGATACACAGCGCCTCGCTGTAACTGCCCGATGATGTTATACGTGAGCACATTTCTGTGGCTTCATCAGCCATACCATTTTGTCGAAGTGTTCTCGACGCTATTCCCATAAGGTTAAAGATGTTTCCGTCCTGACCGATGAGCGGACAGTCGGGTCTTTTTTTAGGATCGATCATTCTATACCTCCCATTCCATCATTCTGATCCGAAAAATCAAGACAGTTGCCGACGATCTCGATGTATTTGTCCAGTGTTATGTCATCCCCGCCGATGAAGTTCGGTGTGTTTTCCTCACCGAGTTCAACATATCCGTTCTCGCTGAGATCTATCGGATCGCTTGTTATTACTGATCCGCTGAAATTCACAGAAACGATCTTTTCCACTGTCGCGTACGGATTGCTTCCATCATCCGAACTTCGAAGCTGATAGCAGTGCAGACCGTTCGGGATATCGGCGTCCGTTTTTCTTTCCTCAGTAAACAGCGCGGGTTTGCCGAAAAACTCGATCGGTTCATATTCTTCATCGTCGATGTATATATAGTCATCTCCTTTGGCGTTGAGATGCATTCCGTAATCGGTAGGGTCCAGACCTTTGACTTTCAATGCAAAGTCTATGCAATCGACTCTGCTTTCGGGAAAATACTCTTCGACACGTTCGCCGTTTCGGTATACATACTTTCCGCAGTTGAAACCGATGTCTTCATCAGCCCACTCGTGTTCGATCTCGATATCGGGATACATTTCGGCGAGTTTTGCGATGACGGGATGCGGCGCCGACCACGCGGTGTCGAACTTGATCGTATCTTTTGCATTGCCCGATTCTTCGAAATCATACGCATTCCATTTCGTCCCCCAATTGCCGACACACCACTCATACCACGTCGGTGCGCCGTATTTGAGTTCGTTCTGAAATGCCTTTTTGCCGAGTTCCCAGTCGTTGTGATCGATATCCGTCCGCATATCAAGAAACGCTTTTTCACTTTCTTCGGGTATATTGAGCAGATCGGCATCTTCTCTCGTCCCCGCCAAGGTATATACCTCAATGAAGTTCTTGTACGCCTCAAGACCCCTGTTGGTGTTGCTTCCGCTTGTGATATTGAGTTCCTCCGGCATAGGTATCAGTTTATTGAAATCGATTGACGGGAAGACAAAGTTATCGTTTTTTATGTTTTCGGTCATTTCACTGATTTTCAGTCTGTCTCCCCAAAACTTGAGTGTGTTTGTTACGTGGTTTGGCATTTTTCGTTCTCCTTTTCGTTCATTTCTTCAAATACTTCTTTTACGATCTGTCCGACTGCTGTAATGACGTTTACTGTGACGGCGTTTCCCGCCATTTTATACAGTCTCGCGTCCGACATTCCGAGCACTTTGACCTTATCGAATTGCTCGTCGGTAAAACCCTGGAGCCGCCACGCTTCGCGAGGTGTGAGTTTTCTGACATAACCGTTATGTATCACACCGTGCCTGTCGCAAGCGGTAATGGTAAACATCGGCTCGTCGGGATCTTTTATTCGTCTTCCTTGCTGTCTGACATTTTCCTTTTCGGGACTGATGACCGCCATCGCACCGCTTTCGATGAACACTCCCGAATGCTCGCCTTTATGCTTGCTGATACCGGAATCCTGTCTCGCCGTTATGCAGCGGACGAGTTCGGTAAGACTTGGCGGTGGATTCATATCGATACAAAAAACGCCTTGCGTTGCACTCGGCGTTACGGTATGTGCGATGTCGTGTCCGACACGCCCGCGGCGGGAGTTCTGATCGGCGTATGCGAGGTCAATGCTGTCGCCGGGGTATGCCATCTGATATCCCGAAATGGTTTTCGATTTTATCGGGAGTTCGATTTCATACAGTCCGGTATTCCCTGCGAAACCTCCGCCGCCGCTTGTCAGCGTCTGGCTCAGTCCGTTTGCGGAATAAACTCGACTTCCTTGTTTTCCGGGCAGACGCCTTTGCATAGTTTTCGGATTTGTTTCTCTGAAAGAAAGTACCTTTCCTGCACATCGCTCTCTAAGAAATCCGACAATGAACACTCTATTTCGGGATTGGGCAACGCCGAAATCTGCGCTGTTAAGCACCTCCCACGCGACATCGTACCCCAATTCATCCAGCGAAGAGAGGATGGCAGCAAACGTCCTGCCTCTGTCATGCGACAGCAGTCCGGGAACGTTTTCAAGGAACAGAAATGTAGGTTTTTTAACCCGAGCGATCCTGGCAATTTCAAAGAAAAGCGTTCCTCTGGCGTCTTCAAATCCACGTCGCTGTCCGGCGATTGAAAAAGTCTGACAAGGAAATCCACCGCAAACAAGGTCGATATCGGGAAGCTTGTCCGGATCGATTGTTCTTGCGTCTTCAAAACATATTTCTCCTTTCGTATCATATAGCGTTTCGTATGCCCGTCTTGTATGCGGATCTATCTCGCAGTACCCGACGGGCAAAAAAATATCGCCGACATTTCCGAGTCCCGAACGAAACCCGCCTATGCCGGCGAACATATCAAGATATTTGATTTTCTTTTCATTCAATAGTTATTCCCCCTATATCTTCTTTCAGATCATTTGCAACGATTTCGGATATCTCACCGACTTTGTTCAGTACTTCCCACGGGTAGAGAGGACAGGAAAAGTGACCGTATAGAGACGTTGGCGCATATCTTCTCGTACGAAGTCCGAAATACCGTATTATCCAACCGGGCGTCATATCGAACACACGGTGAATGATATCGCGGATATACTCGTCCGGAAATTCGCTCGTGCCGAAAGTCTTTACGCTGACTGCGAGGGGCTCGGCTTTCCCGATCGCATAAGAAACAGCGACCTCGCATTTTTCCGCAAGGTCGCTTGCAACGATATTCTTTGCGATGTGCCGTGCCATATACGCACCGCTTCTGTCAACTTTTGTCGGATCTTTACCGGAGAACGCCCCGCCGCCGTGTGCCGCAAGTCCGCCGTATGTGTCGACCATGATTTTTCTTCCCGTCAGTCCGGTGTCTGCATCCGGTCCGCCTTCGATAAATTTACCGCTCGGATTTATGAGTATTTCCGTATCTCTGTCAAGAGGGAAATCTCTGAACACGTTCAGCAAGACGATGTGCTTTATCTCATAGAAAAGCGAGAAAGGCGACTTATCTTTATCGTGCTGTACCGACACGACCACGGATTTCACTCGTTTCGGGATCTCGTTTTCATATTCGACAGTCACCTGTGCCTTTCCGTCAGACTTAATGCCCGTGATTTTTCCGAGTTTTCTTGCCTCATCGATACTCTCACAAATCCTGTGCGCGAGAACGAGCGGCAGAGGGAGATATTCCGCTGTTTCATTTGTCGCATATCCATATACCGTGCCTTGATCTCCCGCACCGATGGTATCGCTGTATCTTTCGTTGCCGTCTCTCGCTTCCAAAGAGTCGTCAACACCATTTGAGATGTCTTTGCTTTGTCTGTGGATGTAAATATCGATTTTGAACGCCCTCGGATCATATCCGCGTTCACGCAACGCTTTTGACACTATTTTTCTGATGTTTACATTTCCTCGACACGTTATCTCTCCAGCCACGATTATATGACCTTTCGTTGCCATAGCTTCGCAGGCCACGCGGGAGAACTTGTCCATCGCAAGACAAGCATCGAGAACGCTGTCAGCGATATAGTCACAAAGTTTGTCGGGATGTCCCTCGCAGACGCTTTCCGCTGTTTTGAATGTTGTCATTATATTACCTCCATATTACATTGTTTGTGATATTTCTTCGTTTTCGTCGTCATCGAATATCTCGTTCATACTTGCATTTTCCTTAAGACATACATACCCGAGATCGCGAATGAACTCGCCGCTGAAATCGTTGTCGATCATTTCTCCGAATCCATCAAAGTCTATGTAGTCTTCAAGTTCAGAATCGAAATAGTATTCATATACATTGTCGATGAAGAAACGGCCGACATCTTCATGGTCTAAAGCTCCCTCGACAAATATGAAGGAATCGAAATTATCGACGATGGTTTTTATATCCTTACTGTTTTTCCTTCCGGTGTGCTCTATCACGGCGACGAGTTTTTCACTTTCTTTGTCATCTTCGAGGATCTCGGATATTTCGTCCAACGTGTCATTGACTCCGAACACGCCCTCTTTTCCCTTGATCTCGTCAAGCAGATTTTCAAAATACGAGTCGTTTGTATCATTGAATCCGTATTCGACAAACGAGCAATGACATTCTTCGACTTTTTCGGCGCCGAGACGCTTTGTGGCTTTGTCTATAGCAATTTCCTCATCGGGAAGATACAAATACTCGTTTTTCCCATTATATGCAAGCTCCATTATTGTCGAAGATGATCTGTAATCGTATAGCGGAAAATTCTCTCCGTCGTACGGCTCCTCATATTGCCATTCTTCATTTTTGAACAGTATCCCACATTCTGTTATTTCTCCTTTGCCGGAATTGAGCAAATCACGACCGATCTTTTCAAGATCCATTTTTTCAAGTTCGTCATTTGCTATACCGCCCCTTGTTGTCAGCACATAGCGTTGTCCCACGCCTTTCAGACTTGACATATCGCTTATAAGGACATACGCCCCACTATTGAACGTGAGATTGATGAGTTCGGGCAGGTGCGTGATGTTGTTCTTTTGTGCGACAGCAAGAAAGCAATTCAGTTCAGTAGTGTCAAAACTCTCGAGTCTTTTAGCGAGATAGTTCAGTTCATCGACATCAACGAAGTGTCCGGCAATCGCCGATAAATGTTTCGGGGACAGCATCTCGTCAACAAACGGTGAACCGTCATTTCCGAGCCGTTCTTCCGTAACCGCAAGTATCCTTTCTGAACAAGGGAATTCGACGGTTTCTTTCCTGTCGCCGTTTTTCAGTACAACTGTTATCATTTTGTCACCTCCTTTGTTTTTTGATTTTTGATTCCGCATCTCGCGATACAAATCGCGTTCATAACAAGCGCAAACGCATTGCTGTCAAGTACCGCCTTGTCCGCAAGATCTGTTATCGACAGATGCGTTTCATCGAGAAACAGATCTTTTGCCGCCATAAACAGCGCATACTGCTCCGGCGTCATTTCGGATAGCGACACATCGTTGAACTCGATCCGTCCGTCACTGCGGTTGTTTTTCATCTGTTTCCATAAAGCGTTATCCGACGTCAGCAAATATATCGCAGCGAGAAATCGGTTGCTTTTTGAAAATTCTTTTGTTTTGCTGTCGAATATCTTTTCGTGGATTCTATTCTTGAATATCATTTAGGACCTCCTTTCATTGATTTTAGGTAAAAAGAAAACGCCCACATCTTTAACGGGGAAAGATGTGGGTGCGCATTGATACATTTATATATGGTCATTAAAATTTTAATCTAATAAAAATGGTAACGAGCGTTGATATCTACAACGCACACTTATTGATCATTTGCAATTACTTTATAAAGTCAAAATCGTTCGATTTCATCAACTGAAATTCACAGAATAATAAATTATCATACTGTAAAATAGTACAAACATTTTTCGAATGTAAAACCTAAATTCATTACTTAAAGATAAAACAGCCGATAATCGACATTTACGCCAGTTTAACAGCAAAACCAAAGCCGAAAAAAGTTATCTCAATAAAATCTCTTGGTTTGTTTGTTGTACTTAATGATCGCACCCACAATCATTGCAACCGCAATTATCATCGCAATCGCAACTCTCGTCGCAACCGCAGCTCTCATCGCAACCACAACTCTCGTCGCAACCGCAGCTCTCATCGCAACCACAACTTTCGTCACAACCACAGGGCGAATAATCACATCCGCAATATCTATCTCTACAAATATCGTCGCACGAACAAGAGGTTTCATAATCTATAGCGTTTTGTTCGATTTCTTTAAGAATCAGCATCTTGATGTTCCTCCAAATATTTTTTTATTTTTTGTTTGATTGTTTCAAGTTGGTTTGCATAACATAAACAAATCTGATCATCTCCGGCAAAGGTGTGCATTGCGGTACATTGAGCATAATTACAAATCGGAAACAAATCGCAATTATTACAGCGTTCGTCGGTGGCTAATGAAAATGATTTTTCATAAACTGAATTATAAAATACTCCATCCGCTACTGTACCGACTATTTTTTGAGGATTGCCAATATAATGTTCACATTTATAAAGATTACCTAAATAGTCGATCACTAAATTGTTGCCTTTTGCCAAACCACAAAATGGCTTAACCGAAAACGAAGGCACTGTATTTTTTTTAGGCAAATGTTGATCAATCGTAGAATAAAATGCGTACTTAGCTTGCCAATATTCTAAATCATCATAAGCATTCAAAACTTGAGTATTGTTGTTATAATCACGTAATTGCGCAAAATGTATAAACAGGTTATCTTTTTTGATATCCATTTGAGATATACTTTTTGACACACGCAATAATTCGTTAAAATTTTGTTTGTCGGCATTGACTCTTACAGTAGTTTTAGTATATCTGGTGGCAAGACAAATGTTATTTAAAACCCTGTTAAAAATTTCACCCGTTGTCTGTTTTTTTGAACAATATGTATTTTCTTCTCCGTCAATGGTTATCTGTATTCGATAAAGATTGCAATCGGAAACTAAAACCCGCAACTTTTTTTCATCTAATAATGTGCCATTGGTAATCATTGAACACGTAAAACCAATGTTTTTCTCTGATAGTGCAGCCTTAAGAGATTTTGAAAAGTAAACAATTTGTTCATAACACAGCAAAGGTTCTCCGCCGAACCAATTGATGTTTATTTTTTTTAATAATTTGTTGTTTTTATTACTTTCTAAAATAAAGCATCTTATTTGATCAAGCATATCAAATGTTACAATGTTTTCCGAACCGTCTGTACGGAAATCCTTTTGAAAACAATATACACATCTCAAATTGCAATTTAGTGTAGGGGCAATAACATAAGATACATTCTCTTGAGTTTTATTACTCATTACACTTTCGATTTGCATTTTGGCTTTATTAAACTCATCCACACGGCTGTTTACAATATATCCGTTTTTCAGCAATTCATCGCCATATTTTATAGATTCAAGATGGAAAGATTCACTACTTATCATTAAGTATATTTCATTTTCAAGTTTTACTATTCCGCCCGAAAAACAGTTGTAAATTGTAGCATATTCATCATCTTGATTTATCAAAATATTATATTGAGAAGATTTATATTTTTCCATATTGCCTCCTTTTTATAGTTTTTTTGCGCAACCATTATAAAATAACTAGCACAGACATAATAATTATATTTTTATAGTATCCTGAACAAAGTCACAAACAATATAACCCAAAATGAAAAGGATAACAGATAAAAGAACAAAAAATGTTACAAATATACACATTTATATGCTTTTTTATAATATTTTTTGATTTTTCAGTTTTCATAAAAAACACTCTCAATATTTTTTATATGGCCACACTACTCCAAGCAACTTGCATTGTGATTCCCTCCAAAGTTTTTGAGAATTGTTATTTGCGAAATTAATAAAACTCATCATATTCTGTTTCAACTTTTATTTAGTGCGGAGTAATAAGTTAATCAGTATTTTTGAACATGTATTATTGGCATTCTTAAAGAAACATTAAAGGATTAGCACTGCAATTCAATGCATAATGCTGAATGATCTGTTAAATGATTCAAACGTGTCTCATGAATAAAATCACATTGTAAAACTCGAGTGGATAGTTTTTTTGAAACAAAGCAATAATCATATCTATACCCATCATTTGTACGCCCTACCCAACTATATTCATTTATGGTAGGATGACATTTCCTAAAAGCATCCACATATCCCATTTTTAAAAGATTATCATAAAACTCATACTCCCAGTTTTTAAAAAAACTATAGTGTGGAAAATGGTTTCGATCCAAAATATTGAAATCGCCACAAATAATCGACGAAGGGTTATGTAGATCTTTTATTAATTCATATGTTTTTTCCAAAAAAACTTTTTTTCTCTCAATCTTTTCAGAAGATTGATCTCGAGACGGTACATAGAGACCTACTATATGTAAAACCCTGTTGTTGATATCTATGTCTGTTTCAATATGTCTACAATAATACTGACTACTTTTTGAATAAGGGAATGTTTCCCTTTTGATTGGGAATTTACTAATACACATTACACCGTGATCTCCCGTTAGAGATAACGGAAAAGAGACGTGCATTGCGCTATTGACAGAAAACAAATCCGTAGTATATCCCGAAAATGAATCGGCAATATAATTACATCCTTCACTATTTTTTGTTTCTGTTAATACAAAAATATCTTCAGTACGCGTTTTTAACCAATTGACTTGTTTTTTTGCTCTTTCTATAGAAGGATTACCAATATTTAACGTTAAAACTTTAATAGTGCCATTCATAATTATTCTCACTTTTTAAAGATTTTTTAATCCACACAAATCATAATCACAATCATATATTGACAATCCGTGTGAGATTTTTGCAGCATAACATCCTTTTGAACACTTTAATTTACATAATATATCTTGTTTTTTGTTTATTGGTTCAAAAGGAAGTCTATATTTTTTTAATTCATCATCTAATTTACCCTGTAGTTCAAAAATATTCGTGACAATAAACTGCTCAGAATTATAAATGCTCTTTCGATCTTTAGCAGCGAATGCTACATACGGGCAAATTGCCACATCACCATTTGTAAAAACATACAAGATTTTACCTATTGGACAATCTCCGATAGGTTTTGTTGGATCTGGAAATCTAATATATACAACCTCAAAATTTTCGTCAGAATAATCTTGAGTAAGTTCTTTAATTTCGACTAGTTGTTGTTTATACCGACCAACTTCTGTGGCATCTTGTCCTCTTCCAAATTCGGATAATGGATTAAACAGAACATATTTTGCACAAATACTCTTTGCAAATTTGCATATTTCCTGATATTCTTCTATATTTGCGTATTTGTTAGGAGTAACTAAAATGCCATTTAACAAATGTGCTTGTCCAAGTTTGGAGATATTATTAATAATCGTTTTAAACAAGTCTGGATTTGAATTTCCTCTAAAAGTTCCATGAGATTCAGGACGAAATCCATCCAAACTGACATTAAAATGTATAGTTCCAAGATGTGAACATAGTTGGATTAATTCATCTGAAATTAAAACTGCGTTAGTGCAAACAGCCACTTCTATACCGTTATTGCTTAAAAGTTCGATTATTTCCTTGATGTTAGGATGAACCAACGGTTCTCCACCAGTTAAAGTGATTTTTACCGTATTGCATTGAAGTAATTTTGAAAGAATATTATTTCTAAATTTATCAAAAGAGATTTCATCTCCTTTTCTTGAAGATGATACAAAGCAATGCTTGCAAAATAAATTGCAACGCTCCGTAATTTGAATAATTACCTTTTTGTTAGGCGCTTCAACTGTAGATCTAAAATAACATGCGGAAATAAACTTTTTATCATAGATTTTTATTCTTTTTTCCATATATCATTTCTCCATATCTTTACAAGATTTTTCCCAAATGTTTTCAAATTCGTTTTTGTAAACATCATAAATACCATCATCTGATTTCTTTTCAAAAATCATATATGGTAATTTTTTTGTCAAATCGGACAGTATATTAGAAAAAACAATAATGATCTTATTGTCAAATCTATATATAGAATGAGCTGGAACACCGTCAAAGAATCGAATTGAAAACGAAAGGCGCTTGTTCGAAATACAACTTTTCCACTCTTCTGTTACTTTTTTTGTTTTTTCACGCATCATTTCTTCTTTTGATTTACTATAATGACGAGCAATTGCTTCATAAAAGCTTGAATTTGGTGACAGTAAACAAACCCTTATTTGTTTTTTTTGTTTACTTTCTTTAATGATATCTATGTATTCATCTGTCCAGTGTTTTCCTTCAATGTGTAAAATATCAATGTTTTTTGCAGAAAGAATATATGGTTGGAAATCAATTTCACGGAGCGCAAAACCGATATCACCAATCCCAAATGAATCGATTTTATTTTTTAATCTTACTTTTGAAATAATTTCGTCTGCAAATCTTTCTTTTATAAGAAACTCATAAAAAATAGTATATATTCCGGAAACAAGAACAACTGATGCAATATTGTTAAGCATATTCTGAAAAAAGCCGCTAACTATACTAATAATAAGGAAAAGAATAACAGACAAAAGAACAAAAAATATGCAACAAATATATATGGCCTTCTTATAATATTTTTTTGGTTTTTCAGTTTTCATAAAAAATCCTTCTTAATAATTAGTATTTTTTGCATAACCACAAGACTCCAAACAATGTTATTATTTGTGTGTTTTTATTCTTTATGGCTCTATTTATAT
>JAFXWT010000002.1 GCA_017542695.1 Clostridia bacterium | reverse complement strand
TAATGGGACTACCGCCCCGCCGAAAGCAATTTGCCTTCGGCGGAATTATGTTATTAGATGCTTTTTCAAATCATTGTATTAAAATCCATAAGCATAATTGATAATACTCATTTTGAATTATTATAAATACCAAGTCGCCTTAAATTATGCCCGAAGTATAACTCTATTATCCTTTTTTCAAAATCTTTCCACAGTACAGAATGAATGTTTATTTTTTTGTGAGGAACAAATTCCTTATCTGGCTTCAAGATTCTATCAAAGTTGTTTACAAAAATCAATTTATCGGGAATTTCTCTTTTTGACCTTGTTACTATTTTGATTCTAAATTGTGGCAAAAATCCATACTCGTCAACCTCGTATTTCAGTTTGGATTTCTCAGCGATATCTTCTGCGGGACGCGCCCCGTCAATTGGCCAAAAGCGTTCCTCGTATTTTGAAAATCCAATTTGAACAAAATCGAGTTTATTGAATTCCTCAACGGTTGTCGGTATTTTGTCGTCTTTTGTGATTTTCACATAAACGATAGGGATTATGTGTTTCGGATACCACGTTGTCTCATCGATTTTTTGTATCAACAGAAAACGACCGAACATATACCGTTCTTTCGCCATATCGCTTTCCAGACGGTAAGCAAAAACATCCCCATCTTTCCACTCACATTTGAACGCCATTGTCATCGTCCTTTCAAATTTTTCTTTGATTTAATTATCTGTCCAATAAAGTATTTCATTTGTCATTTGATTCCACTCATATTCTAATACTCCACGCGCAATTGTTTTAAACTCTTTCCATTTTGATGGTCTAATCCCATTATTAAAATGCCGCCGTTTGCATATATGTACATTATGCGGGATAACTTTGCTTTTCGCATCAACATCTAAACCAGATATTATATCATTGTATTTGATGCTTCTTCTCACCGATTTTTTCTTAAATGAATACGCACCCGGGCGGTATCAACAAAAAGCGCCGCTTGCGCGGCGCTGTAATCTTTTTTACCCTATGTACTTTTTCAGCCCTTCCGGTACGTTCTCAAGAGCGACGGACGACGTAACTACAAGATCAAATCCGTTCGTTTCAGCGAGCTTTGCCGCGCCCGTGAAGAATTTTTCAAATCCATCAACGTCGTTTTTGCATATTTTCAGCGCGGAGTCGATGAAAATGTGCGTAATGTCGTGGTTCGATGCGTACATTCCCGCAACAAATCCGACAAGTTTATCCGCGTCGTCAACGCCGTATTCCGAAACGTCGACAAGACGTACCTGATAATTTATGTCATAACGGAGTTTGTCACCGAGTTCAAGACAAACGACCGAACCGTGCGATTCACTCGCCGCGGTATTGACCGTTTCTATAAGCGCCTTTGTCTTGCCGGTGCCTTTGAGTCCCACAATGAGTTTTACCATAATTATACCCTTTCAATTCTATGTATTTGCCGCTGCAAAGCAACGGCTGATATTGACCTTGAATATATATTACACTATATCAAAATCTTTTTCAAGTCTTTTTTGCTTTTTTTATCGTAAGAATTTTGGAATTTGGTGATTTTGACGGAATATTCGTCAGTTTTTTGGAATGTCAACACCTTTTTGGCGCACTTTTTTGATATTTTTTTCGAGTTTCACGCGCGGAACGGTCATATCTCTGCCGCATCCGACGCAAACGACGCGGATGTCGCTGCCCGTGCGGAGCACAAGCATTTCTTTTGAGCCGCACGGATGCGGCTTTTTCATTTCGAGCATGTCGCCCTCGTCGAATTTTATGATCTGCATTTGATCGCCTCCGATTTAAGCGTACCACGTTTGAAAAGAAAAGTCAATCCCCTTCGCGTCATTTACGGCGTAAAATCGCCGCCGCGCACGAATATTTCAACAAAATGCTCACGCCCGTCGAAGAAAAATCTGTTCTCCGACGCTTTTCCGTCAAGCACAGCGAAATCACTCTCCGCCATTGACGCGCGGACAACGTAGTGAGTTTCACCGCGCCGCACATCCATCTCAAACGAAGGAAAAAGCGAGTTCAGGCGCGGTCGGATCGAAAACTCTTCTCCGCACAGGCGGTACCCGCACAGCTCCTCGATAAAAACCGTTCTGTACCACCCCGCCGCACCCGTGTACCAGCTCCATCCGCCGCGCCCCGCGCAGTCCGGATTTGAGTAAACGTCGCCCGCGAGCACGTACGGTTCGATCTTGTAGCGCAGCGACTCGCGCAGTATCGGATTTATCGCAAAAAGCAGCTCCGTCGCTTCTCTGTTCATTCCGACGCGGAACATTCCGAGCGCCGCAAACACTGCCGCGTGCGTGTACTGCCCGCCGTTTTCGCGTATTCCCGGCACGTACCCTTTGATATACCCCGGCGACTGATCGCCCATATCGAACGGCGGCCAAAGCAAGCGGAAAACGGAATTATCCCTGTCAAAAAGTATACCGTAAGCCGCTTTCAGCGCGCATCTCGCGCTTTCGGCAAGCGACGGCTCGATCTCCGACGCAGCGACAGCGGCGAACGCCTGAGGCATGACGTCTATGACGCATTCTCCGCATCCGCGCGCGCCGAGCTTTTCCCCACTGTCGTAATACCCGCGGATGAACCACTCGCCGTCAAAAGCGTCTTTCGCCGCATTGATAAGGCGGCGAGACGCGCACGAAAATTCATACGCGACGTCGTCCATCCCGCGCAGTCTGCAAAGCGGCGCGAGCCGCTCGGCGCATATCGCGGAGAAGAACGCGAGCCACACGCTTTCGCCTTTGCCGCGCCGACCGACGCCGTTCATACCATCGTTCCAGTCGCCTGTTCCGATGAGCGGAAGCCCGTGCGCACCCGTTCCGAACGTACGCGCAAGACCGCGAGCCGCATGACACAGAACGGAATCGCTTTTATCCGAAAAAACGACGCTTTCATAGCGTTCGATTTCCTTCTTGGCAAGCGGCGGCGAAGAAAGGTACGGCGTTTTCACGTCAAGAATGCTCGCGTCGCCCGTTTTTTTGACGTATTCCGAAAGTGTCAGGGCAAGCCACGCGCTGTCGTCGGAGATGCGCGAACGTATCCCCGCGCGGAAAAAGCCGAAATCGTGCCACCAATGCATAACGGAGCCATCCTCGTACTGCCGCGCCGCCGCGCGTATGATCTGTTCCCGCGCAAGACACGGCGAGAACGGAATAAGAGAGATAACGTCCTGAAGCTGATCACGATATCCGTACGCGCCGCCGACCTGATAAAATCCGGAACGCGCGTTGATCCGCGATGACGTCGTTTGATACGGGATCCAGAAGTTCACCGACACGTCGAGCTTTGCGTTTCCGGTGCGTATCAAAGGCGTGACGCGCGCTTTTTCGGATGGGATGTCACGATTTTCAAGCGTCGTCAGGATAAATCGCTTCGATCTGTCGCTCTCGGCATGGAAAAGGAAAAACTCGCTTTTGTGCTCCGATGAAAACGTCGCCTCATCGTAAACGCACGCGATCTCTTCCCCACCGAAGACCGCCTTGTCGGTGCGAAGCGACGCCTCGTCGTCATAATAGCCGAAAGAACCGTTTTTCAGTGCCAGCACGGCGCGCACGGTACGGCCGCTCTGCGCGTAAAGCGGCAGAACGAAAACGTGCCTGTTTTCGGCGTCGGATATGACCGCCCGCATTCTGCTTCTCGGTGAAAAAACGAGGCCGCTTCTTAACAGGTAAATTATTTTTACCTTTGATTTGACGCTGCTTGACAGCACGACTTCGACTCGCTTAGCGGGAAAACAGCCGCAGATCGACACTCTCAAAACGTACTCTACCCCGCCAGCTTTACCGTAAAACTCGGCAGCGCCGTCTGAGTAAAAAACGTATTTCGAGCACGCCGCCGCGTCGTAGTCGGAGTAGTCGCCGCCGTCGCCGTACACCCTGATGATGATTTTCTCCCCGTCATCCTCTCTCATATTGTCGGCGCGGTGCGGAGACAACTTGCCGAGCGCAGCGTTTGAGAAAAACGTGAAACCGAGCGAGTTTTCAGTCAATACAGAACCAAAGCACCGCGATGCGATCACGTGCGCCCACGGCGCGTGCACGCCGCGCTTCTCGACGACAAATCCGTCGCGCGCCGCGTATCCGCCAAGCGTCTTTTCAGCGTCCGCAAATCTATCGGGAAGCGGAATATCGCAAATTTCGACGCTCGGCGCGCGTACGAGGCGAGCCGTCACGTTTTCGGATAATTCAAAGACGCCGTTATCGCTTTCAAATTCCGGTCCGTAAGCCGAAGTCAGATCGAAAGAAAGCGTCGCGCACTCGGTCAGAATGAATCGTTCGCCGTCTGTGACCGACTCATTCCCAAGCATGAAAATCCCGCCGTCGCACCCGTAAAAAGCGGACAGCCCGACGTCAGAGATCAGCCCTTCGATCTCCTTTTTCACGGGCTCGTTATATGCGTCGCTTTCGCCATAAATGATAACAAGGTCAAATCTCAAAGAACGTACGCATGAATACTTGAAGAGTCTCAAAATCGTCAAAAGCCGCGTTGATGCTTTGCTTTTCATTTCTCCTGCAACAGCGCTCACAATGTGCATGTTTCCCGATATCCCGTGCCGCCACAATCCGTCCGAACGAGTCGGTTTTTTTGCCAGCGCGCGAAGCAGTGCGTCGCTTTGGCACATTTTTTTCGGAGGGGCAAACATCATGCGGTAAAGAAGCTCGCGTTCAAGCGCGCGAACATTCTCGCCCGCGCCGGACGACGCTTGCTGAAGCTCGGCGACCTTTCCCGTGTATTCCCCGCCGCGCGCCATGGATACGGAGTATAGCAGATCGTCGCAGTTTTGCGAATAGCCCATCCTGAACGTCGCGCGTCGGACGCGCCCGCCCGCGCCGACAGAGCGCAAAGCGCACTCGGGAACTATCACGGCTCCCGTCTTTCCGTTAAAGTCTTTTCGTATCAGGGACGCTATATCGCGTGCGCCATACATCAGCGGGAGCGACTCATCGCGCCGCGTTTCAAAATCGGACGCCGACATCGGCGTGTCGGCATAGATCCCGAGGTATCTGAAAGGTTTCCCGTCTATTCTCGGTCGCCGTGCAAAGACGAGCACACGCTCGTCGGGAAAAAATTTGCTTTCGATGAACAGATTTGAAAAGCTCTTGTGCGATTCAAACGCGCTCGCATCGTCAATGATCGGCTCAAAATAAAGTAGCATCCTCGCGCCCGATACGTTGCCTGACAACTTATATCCGATCTCAACCGTTTCGTCGTTCTCGTAAAGACGGATTGATACGTCAAATCTCACTTTTTTGTCACCTATCGCGTGGTTCGAGCGGTAGATGATCTTCTCGTCGTCGCAAAGAAATTCGAATGTCGAGCAAACGCCGTCAGAAACGTACCCGAGCGTTACGGCGGGTACGATCTTATCTCCGATCTCGGCGTAAAACTGCATTCCGCCGCCGAGCGACAAGCGCTCAAACGGCGACGACACAATCGCGTCCGCGCCGTCAAATATCGCGATCTGCCCGCTTGACGCGGCGACGACGCGCGTCTTGTTGTTCGATAGCATGAAAACGTCGGGACGAAGCAGCGTCGGCGGACGTTTTTTTATGATTTCTCCCTCGCTCCCACGTGGCGCGATCGGCTTAACGGCAGATTTTTTCTTTTCTTTCCTGACGGTCCCGCCCGAAGATGAAGGCATCTTTTCGCCGAGCAGACCGCGGCACGCGCGCATGTTCGCTTCGCGCATAAATCGCCTGACAAAAATGTCCGCAAGACACGTGTTTGCGACGGCGACGATGCTCATTCCGATGTGGTGCGACATAAAGCTCTTGATGATAGCGTACCCGCCGCCGACGCGGCTCGGTTCAACGTCGATCGCCTCATAAAAGCCGTATCTGCCGTACATTCCGACTTGTTTCAGCTTTTCGAGGTTCGATATGACTCGCGTCACGTTCGTTTTCAGCATCAGAAACGACGAATACGGAGAAACGACGCGCTCGTCGCGCGTTTTCGGATCGAGCGACAGCTCATCGAGTCCATACGCGCGGTACTGATAGTTCATATCCTTGTCAAATTCAAAATAGCACGATTCCGACACGCCGAAAACCGAAAAATTCTTTCCCGGAACGGCGCACGCACGCCGTTCTTCCGCCGCAAAAGCAAAATCCAGCGCGTTTGCCGAAAACGAGTTTTCCGGGTCTCGAAGCAAGAGTGACGGCATGAAAAATTCAAACGCCGTTCCGCTCCACGCCGCCGCGCCGACTCGCGCTCCGCGCGAAACGAGCTTGCGTCCGAGAGAATAGTAATACCCGCTCGGAACGCACCCCGTTGCTTCAAGAAAATACGACGTCGTGCGCGACTCACTCATCAGCGTATCATAGCATGAATTCGAAAGCTCGCACGTCGAAGCGTTATATCCTATCGACAAAAATCCGCGTTCCTTGTTCACAAGTTTTTCAAAATCAGCACCGTAAATATAATTTACGATACCGCCGATAAGCCCGACGATTGCCGGATTTTCCGACACATACTCTTTCAGCCCCTCCGTGAACGCGACAAGAGAAGTCACTAAATTCCCGCTGTCAACGCTCGACACGAACGGAACACCGATGACGGCGCGCGTTTTAACGTCGTACCAGTTGTATAGGTGCCCGTTCCATTTTTCCATCTTGCCGAGCGATTCGAGCGCCGCCGACGCGCGAAAAAACAGCTCATCCGTGTCGATAAGCCCGAGATCACGCGCCGCGAGAAGCGACAGAAAATACATCCCGACGTTCGTCGGAGACGTCCTCATCGCAGTCGTATACACGGGCGAGAACTGCACGTTGTCCGGCGGGAGCCAGTTTGTTTCCTCGCCGACGTTTTCTTCAAAGAACCGCCACATATCAGCGGCGTACGAGCGCAGGAGCGCTTCGTTTTTCGGCGACAGGCGCGCCGAGCC
>JAFXWT010000273.1 GCA_017542695.1 Clostridia bacterium | reverse complement strand
TGGCATCAATATACAAAAAGGACTTTTTTATGTTCAAACGGTTTCTTTCATACTACAAGCCGCACAAGGTGATCTTCATTTTCGATATGCTGGCGGCGCTGCTTGTTTCGTTGATCGGCGTTGGATATCCGATAATCACGCGCACGATGCTCAACGACCTCATCCCGAACAGAAAATACTCCGAGATACTTATATTCGGCGGAACTCTGCTCGTGCTGTACGTGATAAGGATGATGCTCAACTATTTCATCCAGTATTACGGGCACGTCATGGGCGTGAAGATGCAGGCAGAGATGCGCCGCGATCTGTTCCGCCATATCGAAAAACTGCCGTACAGTTTTTTCGACAACAGTGAAACGGGAAAGATAATGTCGAGAATGACGACCGATCTTCAGGACGTGAGCGAGCTCGCGCACCACGGCCCCGAGAACATCATCATTTCGACGATATCTATAGTTATTTCGTTCGTTTATCTTTCGAGTATAAATGTTTTTCTGACGCTCATTGTCTTTGCCTGCGTGCCGCTGCTTCTCGTTGTGACGTTCGTGCTCCGCAAAAAGATGCGCGCGGCGTTCCTCGCCAGCAGAAAATCGGTTGCGGAGATCAATGCCGCGCTTGAAGGAAGCATTTCGGGCGTGCGCGTGACAAAGGCGTTCACCAACTCCGAAAAGGAATTCGAAAAATTCGAGGTCGGCAACGGGCATTTTGTCAAGGCGAGAAAAGAAGCGTACAACGCGATGGGCAAATTCTTTTCCGGAACACGCTTCATCACCGACGTTTTCAATGTCGTCGTGCTCATCGCGGGCGGCATGTTCCTCTACAACGGAAAGATAGATTTCGGCGACTATTCGGCGTTCATCGTTTCTGTCAATTTGTTCATCAACCCTGTCATGACGCTGATAAGCTTCATGGAGCAGTTTCAGGACGGCGCGACGGGATTTGAAAGATTTATTGAAATACTCGACACTCCGACGGAAAAGGATTCCGACGGCGCCACGCCGATGGAGCGCGCCGACGGGCACATCGAGCTGAAAAACGTAACGTATTCCTACGACGGCGACAGAGATGTGATAAGCGACGTTTCTCTCGACGTGAAAAAGGGACAGACGTTCGCTCTCGTCGGGCCGTCCGGCGGCGGCAAGACGACGATCTGCAACCTCATCCCGCATTTTTACGATATAACGTCGGGCGAGATACTCATCGACGGCCGCGAGATACATTCGATAACGATGGAATCGCTCAGAAAGAACATCGGCATAGTCCAGCAGGACGTATATCTGTTCAACGCGACGATCAAGGAGAACATCCTCTACGGGCGGCTCGACGCGACGGACGAGGAGGTCGTCGAAGCGGCGAAGCGAGCGAACATCCACGACTACGTGATGTCGCTCCCCGACGGGTACGACACCGAGATAGGCGAGCGGGGCGTTCGCCTTTCGGGCGGACAGAAGCAGCGCCTTTCGATAGCGCGCGTGTTCCTGAAAGATCCCGCGATCCTGATACTCGACGAGGCGACGAGCGCCCTCGATAACACGACGGAGATACTCATTCAGCAGGCGCTCGACGAGCTTTGCCGCGGCCGCACGACGATCGTCGTGGCGCACCGCCTGTCTACGATCAAGAACGCCGACATGATAGCGGTCATTTCAGACGGAAAAGTCGTCGAGGAGGGCACGCACGAGGAGCTGATGGCAAAGAACGGCGAATACGCAAATCTTTACAGTCTTCAGTTCAGACACAACGTACAATAATATAAAAAGCATATATGCGCGGCGGACAAAACGCCGCGCGCTTTTTTTGAAAAATCCATTGTAAAAACCCGTCGGATATGGTAGAATTATTTCAGCAAATGAAAGAAGGAAAACATCATGAGAAGATACCGACTCAAAATAGGGCTCGACGTTGACGATATACTTTACGAGGGCAATTCGTACGCGCTCTCTCTGCTTCGCAAAAAATACGGCGACAACCCCGCGTTCGATCTCAATCACATAAACACATGGGGGCTGCTCGGCGACATTTCCGACGAGAGAATATCATATTTTTCCGACCCCGAATTCGTCAAAAACCAGCCGATCTTTCCCGGCGCGCAGAAATTCGTGCGCGATCTGTGTAAGATTGCCGACGTATTCTTCGTAACGGCAGTGCCGCCAGAATGCATGAGCGCGCGCGCCGAGCGGCTGAGGCAGGACTTCCCCGAGGTGCCGGCAGGCAATATAATAATAGGAACGAGAAAGGACATCGTCAATCTCGACATCCTGCTCGACGACGCGGCGCACAACATCTCATCGTCTCAAGCGTCGTATCCCGTTCTGATGCGCCGTCCGTGGAACACCGACCTTTCGGGACTTCTCTCGGTCAATTCATTCTCCGATTTTCTGCATCTGGCGAAAATGATAGGCAATTCGTTCGTCGAAAAAGAGCCCGACCTCTCTCACGGAGGCGTGCTTTGTATCGTCGGCCCGTCGGGAACGGGAAAGACGAAGATCGCTTTCGCCTTGACGAAAGATCCGCATTTCGTAAAGCCGCTCACAACGACGACGCGCCCGAAAAAAGACACCGAATCGCCGGACGCTTATCGCTTCGTCACAGACGAGGAATTCATAAAAGAGCGCGACTCGGGCGGGTTCATCGAAACCACCGTGTACAGCAAGTATTTCTACGGCACGTCGGAAGATCAGATAGCGCCGATAGTCGAAAGCGGCAAGATCGCCGTTATCCCGATAGACATCTGCGGCGCGCTGACGCTGAAGAACATTTACCGTTCGCGCGCGGTGCTCGTCTTTTCGAGCAGAGAAAAGCGCGACATTCTGCTAAACATTCTGCGCCGCGGGACATCCGACGACGACAAGGTGCGCCGCATGCTCTCGCTCGAACTCGAAATGCGCAACATCGAGCTTTGCGACTTTGCCGTGAAATACGACGAAGGCGCCGACGCGTGCGTCGAAACGATAAAGCGCGAGCTTCATATCGGAGGTCAGTGATGTTTGAAAAAGTCATCGGATCGATTAAAAAATACGATAAGATCATAATCCACCGCCACGAAAATCCCGACGGCGACGCGCTCGGCTCACAGATCGGGCTCGCCGTTCTGATCCGCGAGAATTTCCCGTCGAAAACAGTATTTACCGTCGGCGACGCGACGAAGCGCTACGCATTTATGGACGGCGCGGACATGAACGAAATACCTGACGAAATGTATTCGGGCGCGCTTGCCGTAATTCTCGACAGCGCGACGGCGGCGCTCGTTTCCGACAAGCGATTTTCGCTCGCCTCGGCGACGGCGCGCATCGACCATCATATATGGTGCGAAACGTTCACGGACGTTGAGATCGTCGACACGTCGTTTGAAAGCTGCGCGGGCATGATCGCCGCGCTCGCCGTTGAGGCGGGATGGACTATCTCGAAAGCGTCCGCGACGGCGATATATACGGGAATGGTGACTGATTCCGGGCGCTTCCGCTACGATTCGACGAGCGCGCGCACGTTTTCTCTTGCCGCGACGCTGATGGAGCACGACATCGACACGACGGAGCTGTATCGCAACCTGTATTCGGAGGAGCTTTCGTCCGTCAAGCGCCGCGCGGCGTTCCTCTCTAAAATAACGATGTATAAGGACAGCGCCGTGGCTTATATGTACAACACGCGCGAGGAAATTGAAGCGCTCGGAATGGACACTTTCGCCGTATCGCGCGGCATGGTCAACGTCATGTCGGATATCAAGGGCATCGACATTTGGGTCAACTTCACCGAAAGCGAAGACGGCCCAGTATGGTGTGAGCTCAGATCGAGCAAATACAACATAAATCCCGTCGCGGTGAAATACGGCGGCGGCGGTCACAAGAAAGCGAGCGGCGCCGACGTGAAAAATTTCGACGAGGCGCTGATGATGCTCGAGGACCTGAAAAAACTCGCGGAGGACGGCGATGAATGCTGAAATAAAACAACTGATACTTGACAAGATCAACGAATACGAAACGATAATCATTTCGCGCCACAAGCGGCCGGACGGCGACGCCGTCGGCTCGACGATGGGGCTTTATAAGATACTGAAGCTCACCTATCCTGATAAGCGTGTTTTCCTCGATAACAGCGACTATTCCGATTACGTCTCGTTCCTCGGCGACGAGGGCTTGCACCCGACGGACGAGGATTACGCGGGCGCGCTCGTGATCGTGCTCGACACGGGAACGGCTGACCGAATTTCAAACGACAGATTTGATAAGGGCGACCTGCTCATCAAGATCGACCACCACATCGACGACAAACCGTACGGCGACATCTCGTGGGTCGAGGAGGAGCGATCGTCGCTATGCGAGATGATAGCGGATTTTTATCTCACGTTCAAGGATAAGCTGAAGATCGACGCAGATGCCGCCGGCTGTCTTTATACGGGAATGGTGACTGATTCGGGCAGATTCCGCTTCCGCGGAACGAACGGCGACACGCTCCGCTGCGCCGCCGCGCTGCTCGACGTCGGCGTCGACACGGAAACGATATTCGCACATCTTTACATGAACGACTTTGATATCATCAAATTGCACGCGACGCTGACAAAAAAGATAACGATAACCGAAAACGGCGTCGCGTACCTGCACATCTCCCGCGCGATGCGCCGCATGCACGGGCTGTCGCTTGAAGAAGCGTCGAACGTCGTCGGCATAATGGATTCGATCAAAGGATCGCTAATCTGGCTGGCGTTCATCGAAAACGACGACGGGAGCACGCGCGTGCGCTTGCGCTCGCGCTTTGTCGAGGTGCAGCCGCTTGCGAGCCGATTTAATGGAGGCGGTCACGCCTGCGCCGCGGGTGCGACGGTTTACAGCCGCGAGGAAGAAGCGTCGCTGATAAAGGAAGCCGACGCACTGCTTAAAAAATACAAGGAAGAAAACACGGGTTGGATATGAGGATACTTGTTACAAATGACGACGGCATCGACGCGGAGGGGCTCCGCGTATTGACGGAATGGGCGAAAAAACTCGGCGACGTTACTGTCGTCGCGCCGAAATTTGAACAGAGTGCGAAATCGCAGAGCATCCTGCTCCGCACGCCGTTTGAAGTGAGGCCGAGCAATATTTTCAAAAAGCACGGAATTGACGCATACCTCGTCGACTCCACCCCCGCCGACTGCGTGCGCTTCGCCGTTGACAAATTCGGGAAATTCGACGTCGTTTTTTCGGGGATAAACCGCGGGCTGAACATGGGCTACGACGTTTCGTACTCTGGCACGTGCGCCGCGATATTCGAGGCAAATTACGCGCATATCCCCGCCGTCGCTTTCTCGACGGTTCCCGAAGGATTTTCTCACGCTGAAAAAGCTCTCGACGGAATATGGGAGTATTTTGAAAAGAACGCTCTTCTGTCAAAATGCGATCTTTACAACGTCAACATCCCCGAAGATCCGCACGGGTATATCTTGACGGCGCAGGGCGGCGCGTATTTCCGTGACAGCTTTGAGCCGTGCGGCAACGATATGTTCGTCACAAAGACGATCGTCGTCGCCAAAAAAGGCGACTGTGACGACCTGCACATCGACACCGAGGCGGTTTTCAACGGACTCATCTCGATAACGCCGATGACTGTCAGCCACACGAGATACGATTTGCTGGAAGAAATGATATGAAAAAAACGGAAGCGCGCCGCGCTTCCGTTTTCATATTTATTGTTCTTTTTCCGTTTCGTATACGAGCGGAATGCCGTATTCCTCCTCGTATATCTTCTTCCATATATCGAAGTTCGTGTCGAGCATCATTTTGACGTTCTCGTTGTATTTCTTTTCGGGGTCGGGATATATCGGCGGAGAAATGTGTATCGTGTATTCCTGAACGTAATACCCGTCGTCGCCCTTGACGTCGCTGTCCTTCATCGTGATGAAGCAGGGGAGAACAGGCACGTTGTTGCGCGCCGCGATCCCGAATCCGCCCGTTTTCAGCGGCTTCGGCTTTTTGTAATTCCACCACATGCTCTGTTCGGGGTAGATGAGGATGTAGTTGCCGTCTTTGAGCAGCTTCGTCACCGCGGCGGAAAACTTCTGCATCGTCTTTATGTTCGACGAAAGCGGGAGCGTGTCGCAGTTTCGCATCAGAAAGCCGTAAAAACCGGGGAACGACGTATAATTTCCCTCGCGGATTATGCGGTAGAACTTGCGCCCGCGCTTTTTCGCCGCCTGATAAGCGAGCTGTATCGCAAAGCTGTCGAACGCGTTGAAGTGGTTGCACGTGATGACGGCGCCCGACGCGAGATTTCTGAAATTGTCGATGCCGCGAATTTCCTTTATTATCATCTTCTGCTTGCGCATGATGTTTTTGAGGAACACGCGCGCCGAGAAGAACGCCACCTTTGTTTTCAGCTTCGATACGGAGTCCGTCCTGATGTATTCGATCTCGTCGGGCATGAGCTTTCTCGACGGCGGATCGTTCTCCACGTCCTCGTCAAAGCGTCCCTCTTTTTCGTATTTCTCGATCTTTTCCTGTATCGCTACGCGGTCGGGCGCGAGAGTGCCTTTGAGGAACACGTTGAAGTAGTTGTCCTTCTTCGCTATCTCGTCGATCGCCTTCTGCGTCAGCGCCTTGGCACCCGCCGAATCGCGCTCCTTTTCCTCGTCGGTGTAGTTTTCCTTTTCTTTCAATATCTCGTCGTAAACGGGAGTTTTCTTCGCGTATTTCCAGAACGGGCCCTCGTGCGGCACGTCGGAATAGTGCCACGGCTTGCCGACCATGATGTAGTGGTATATCTTGATCTCGTCGTTGCGGCAAAGCGGGCGCATGATCGTTTCCATGTTCCAGCCGGGGTGCAGATGTCTGACTTTTCCGCGGCAGATGATGTTCAGATAATCCTGATCCTGCGCGACGATGAAGCGGTATTTCGGGATGAGCCCGCAGAACTGCTCGAAAACGCGGTCTTTTCTCATCTGCTTGCAGTTGAGGAGAAGCACGCCCGCATTGAAATATTTGTATCTTGAAACGCCGAGCACTTTTTCGGCGTAGTCGCCGAAAACGGGGATCTGCGCCATGACCTGCTCGACGCACGCGCCGACGAGCCATTTCATCAGCGGTATATTATACATCTGTGAAATGTCGCCGACGACGACTGTGTCGGAGTCGATGTATATCGCCTTGTCGATCTCGGGGTACATTTCGGGTATGAAGAAACGGAAATACGTCGTCTTTGTGTAATAGTCGCGTATCGGAAGAAGCGACGCGAGCTTTTCGATGCGCGACGAAACGTCGTCGAACGTGATCGTCACGTTTTCGCTTTCAAACGTTGAGAACGTCGTCTTGTATTCTTCGCTTATATCGGTGCAGAGGATGTGAAGGCAATACTGATATTTTTTCGACGCGTTCTCGATGAGCGACGCCATCGAGACCATCGTGTATTTTGCGAAATTAGCGTCACACGCATAAAAAATGTGTATCGGTTTGTTCATATTATTCCTCCCGGACAAATTTTTCTTTCAGATAAATGTACTCGTGGAAAACGTCGTCAAATACGAAGTATCCGAACTTCTGATGAACTTTTGTGACCTGCCACTGCTTGATGTTCTCGGTGTGCGGATACGGCAGCCAGAAAAGCCGCTTTGAAAAATGACGGATGACGGTGTGTTTGTGTAAAAACTTCTGATCGTTGAATCTTTGCGGCAGCATTTTCTTTTTGGTAGTCGAACGTATCAGCGCGCTCTGGTCGGCGAAAACGAGCTTTTTTGTCTTGATCAGCTCGCGCGCTTTGGCGAAAATGCCCGTTTGGCGCATTTTTTTCATGTTGAAAAGAAGCACGCCCGCGTTGACGTAGTTCGGGCTTATCAGGTATTTTCCGTAGTGGTCGCGCGCCGCGGCGTATTCGTACCCCTCGACGTCGATATCGTAAATATTATGTATGTCTCTGTTGAACATTATGTCAACGTCAAGGTAAAGTATCTTGTCGGGTATCTCGGGTATTTTGTCCGCGAAAAGACGGATGAGCGTGTAAGGCGAGCAATACGC
>JAFXWT010000272.1 GCA_017542695.1 Clostridia bacterium | reverse complement strand
GTGTTGTAATGCGCGGACTTCGCGCTGAAGTTCGTCGACGGAACTTTTCAAACGGCGCGTTTCGTCTTCTTGCTTATCAAGTCTGCGGTCAATGTCACTGGTAAGGCGATTAATCGCGTCGGTTAAGCCGCTGAGCGTGGTGTCTTGCTTTTGCAAAGATTTGTTGACGCCAAAAAGCGTGTAAAGGCACACAGCTCCCGGCAATCCGATATTGCTCAAAACATTAACGATAAAATCTTCGCCCATAGAATCACTCCCAACAAAAAAACCGCCGAAGCGGATTATTAGATTTCCTCCTGATCCAACTCGATTAGCTGAATTCGATTTTGCCATCCTCGGATTTTTTTCATTGGTCGTAGTCGCTGGTTAAGTAATGATGTGTTCGGAAAAATATTTTTCCACTTAGTTTTTTCGCCCAAATATAATCCGCAGTTAAATACTGGCACGTCGTTTACCTCGTCTTTGTCAATGCCTTCTTGAAAAACTGTGCTGTTTACTCCCAATAGATATTTCCATTTTACTCTGCAGAAAGGAAACGATATTGGCATCAAAAAAGTTCCCGTGAATAATTCTTCGCCGCTCGGAGTGTGAAAAGTTATATGCGCAATGTTTCTGAATGGCGTCGTAGTATCGGTATCTTCTTCGCCGTTTGAGAATATATCTTTATAATCCATCCAATTTTTTGCAGTGCAATAATATCTGTCTTGTATTGGAAATGTTACCGAATAAGATTTTTTTTCTGTGCTCGTCGGTACTCCCATACCAACACCGGGGGAAGCGTCATATTCATATCTGCTGATTGTTTCTGAGACAACGGAATGCCCTTCGGGCTTTACCAAATAAATTCGCTTAAGATGATTGTGACTAAAATGACTGATTGACTGCCATCCTGTGATTTCGCTTTCGACAGATGGGTCGTCATTAAACGTCGTTTCCTTTGTACAAGCTCCGAGAATCCAAAAGCACCAATTTTTCTCGTCCTCAATAAATGCTCCGCCGCCTGTTGTATGTTCAAGAGCAACCCAATAGGCATTAAAAGGCTCCGGCTCCCAAACTGGTTCGGCGTCTGGGCAAGCGTTTTCGGTTTCGTTAAAGATGGATTGAAGATTGACTGACTTAACGACTTGTCCGTTTTTCAAAATCTCCACTGCGGTTTCTTGAATTTCTTTTTCCCGATCACCGTCGTTTTCGATCCACTCACTTTGATAGCGAATAACCATGTCGAATCGGTTGCCTGCTTTGTCGATATTGCTCGCGATTAATTTTGTGTCGGTGTAAAAATCTCTTTCAGCACCGTTTATGGGCGTTCTCCCGTAAAAACAACTTTTGAAATGTGTCCCCTCGTCGTAGAGAAATGCGGTCTGCTTGTTATCGTTTATCATCAACGAAAAATCTGACCATTTGTCAGTATCGGGCATCGTGTCGACAAATTTTAATTCTCCCGCCACGTCTTTGTAGAAATTGACTTTTCCGTCCTCGAAACAGATTTTCGCCACGCGTTTCAATCGATTTTTCTCAAAAGTATAAAGTTCGTTTCCTAAGATAATCGGAATTCCTTCATCCTCTTGCGGCACGGTGATAACTTTCGGCTGTTGCGCCTCTTGCTCGTGCCCGTAAACACAACGCCCGTCTGTCCAAATGTATTCGCCGACTGAAACGCATTTGTTTCCGATACAACGGAGCCATTTTCCGTCTGCGTAAACTCTCGTGCCCGAAACGGCTTCTGCGCGTGCTCTGTACATAATCAATTCCCTACGATAACGGCTCTGCCGTTGGGGGTTAATTGTGACCAAACGTAACGATCCGAACTGGTATCACAGTCAACGGCTTGACTGTAAGGATATGTCCGCGAGCCGATTTGTAGCGCACCTGATGAAACTTGTCCACGTCTGGCTCGTGCTTCTTTCTTGATTCGTTCGTCCATGGCGTTTTTGATTGCCATCGCCAATTCTTTAACGCCCATGCTCAATACCACCTTATCAGCGTTAATTTTTGAATTAATTTTCTCGGCGTAAAAGAAATTTGATTCGACACGAGAAAATACTCTGTGCCATCAAGTTTTACTCGCTCGGTAAAGTCGACGATATGATTAATTTCCGGCACGCCGTCAACAATCATCGAAATTAAATCGACTGTTACGGTCTCCTCGATTTTTCGATTAAGCCAAAGTAAATCGTTTGTAAGCTCGCGCAATAAATCAAATTCGCGAACAGGAAATGACGTGTCGGCAATAGGCGCAAGTCGCCTCCGCCAATCGTCATAATCGTATTGTTTGTTATCGGGATTATCGGGATTATCGGGATTGTCGGGATTATCGGGATTATCGGGATTGTCGGGATTATCGGGATTATCGGGATTGTCGGGATTATCGGGATTATCGGGATTATCGGGATTATCGGGATTATCGGGATTATCGGGATTGTCGCCGCTTGTGTTAGGTTGTTGCTTCTCCTTTGAGAAAGTACGTTGAAACTCGTCGATAGAGAATTGACTAATTTTATTGCCGGGTTTGCCGTGCGAAATATTACTACCTTGACATTCGCCATTGATGTAAACGACTTGCCCGTAAAAACCGTTGCCGAGCGGAAAATGAAAAGTTTCGCGAAGGTCTGTCGTAGTATCCTCCAATTCCATTTTTCCTGTCTTGGGATTTTCCTCGTAAGTTTCCGTTGTAGTGGTGTCACGTTCGCGCATGAGGTAAATGTTATTGCCGCCCGTTCTCTTATATTTATATGTCACGGTGTTTGTTTGTTTAATGTCCGTATAATCAGCGTCGGCTGCACTTACAGCAAACTCGGCATCATCACTTTGCGGGTCGACATAATCATTATTCACACGCGAATTAGTAGTAGTCTCCTTTTTTTTGAGATAGAAATTGGCATAACCAGTTTTTTCGTCGACGGTGCCATGTTCAATATAGCTGAAGGAAGTAGAACTGGTAACAGTTTCCTTGCCGTTTTCGGTACGATGATGTTCTTGCATTAACAACCCTATTTCATATTTCAACGTAGATTGAAAATCGTCGTCGCCAAACTGGACTACTCCCGAAAATGGAATCGGAACAGATTCTGTATCGTAATCCTCATACGGATCGGCTTCTTTGTCGTCGTCGCTATCATCATCGTCAACAGGATTATCGGGGTCGTCGTCG
>JAFXWT010000271.1 GCA_017542695.1 Clostridia bacterium | reverse complement strand
GATTCTTCTTGGTGATTCCGCCCAGCTTCCGCCAGTCGGAACGGCTATCAGTCCTGCTTTGGACGAAGCGTATCTTAGAGCATACGGACGAATTCAAAATGTACATTTTCGACAAGGCGGACAGACTCACGCCGCAGGCGCAGAATTCGCTGCTCAAAGTGATCGAGGAACCGCCCGCCGACGTTTACATATTCTTGCTTTGCGAGGAACCGTCGTCGATGCTGAAAACGGTGCGCTCGCGAGTGCAGACGGTGTTCATGGAGCGATTTTCTCCCGATAAGATCGCGGAATTTTTCAATCTGAACGGCGGCGTTGACACGTACGGGGACAAGTTTGATTTCGCGTCGCGTCTATGCCGCGGCTCCATCGGAAAAGTGAAGGAACTCGCCGCCGACGAAAAGGCGTTATCCCTGTATGAAAGTGTCGGAGAGATCATAGCTTTGCAAACGCAAAAGCTGCGCGGCGCCTCATATTTTGACTTTATAAAGAAAATATCCGATCTTTCGGTAAGTCGTGAGGATTTTTTGTTTCTCACCGACTATCTGCTGCTTGCGTACAGAGATATCATCGCCGTGAAAGCGAGCGAAAGCGAAGATACGATATTCTTTACAAAAGAGCGCGCGACCGCGCTTTCCGACAGCATAGCCATGGATTCTCTCGAAATATCAGCCGAAGCGGTGTCGAAAATAAGTCAGGGAATGCAATTTAACACAAACATAAATATTTCATCGGCTCACCTCGCGTCATTGCTGTGGAACGCCGTTTGATAAAGAGGTCACAAATGGAAGAAACAAAAGAAATACTCGAAGAAGAAAAAAAAGAATACGAAATAGTCGGCATAAGATTCAAAAACGGAGGCAAGATGTATTATTTCGACTCGCAGGGAGTCGAACTTGCGCCCGGTGAAAATGCCATCGTCGAAACGGCGCGCGGATTGGAATACGGAAACGTAGCCCTCGGAAACAAAATACTCCCCGTCAGCGAACTTGTGATGCCGCTTCGCCCCGTCATACGCAAGGCGACATCCGACGACACGCGTCGTCATGAAGAAAATCACGAAAAAGAAGAGGAAGCTGCAAAGGTATTCGCACAGAAGATCGTCGAGCACAAACTCGAGATGAAGCTCGTCGACGTGGAGTATACGTTCGACAACTCGAAGCTGCTGTTCTATTTCACGTCTGACGGAAGAGTCGACTTCCGCGAGCTTGTAAAGGATCTCGCGTCGATATTCAGAACGCGCATCGAACTGCGCCAGATCGGAATCCGCGACGAGACAAAAATGATAGGCGGGCTCGGCGTTTGCGGTCGTCCGTACTGCTGCAAAAAATTTCTCGATGATTTCGGTCAGGTTTCGATAAAGATGGCTAAAGAGCAGAACCTTTCGCTCAATTCGCAGAAGATTTCGGGTGCGTGCGGTCGTCTCATGTGTTGTCTCAGATACGAGCACGAGGCGTATGAAGACGCGCTGAAAAACCTGCCTAAAGTCGAAAGCTACGTCGAAACGCCCGACGGAAACGGCACGGTCACCGAACTCGTTCCGCTCGCGGGGATCGTAAAAGTTCGCCTTGCGGGCGAGCAGGGCGTAATCCGCCAATATGCCGCCGAAAGCGTTAAGGTTCTCGCATCGAAAACGCTGAAATCGGCGTACGAGACGAAAGAAGATGATTGACAATAATAACGGCAACGGCTCCCTCGGGCGAGGGAGCCGTTTTTTACGATATCTTGTTTTTCAGGCGCACGTTGTCGGCGATCATTGCGATAAACTCGCTGTTCGTCGGCTTGCCGCGTTCATTCTGAATGGTATAACCGAAATATTCATTTAGCGTTTCGAGGTCGCCTCTGTCCCACGCGACCTCGATCGCGTGGCGAATGGCACGTTCGACGCGCGACGCCGTCGTCTGATACTGTTTTGCGACGCTTGGATAAAGTATCTTCGTCACGGAATTGATGAGGTCGTTGTCGGCAATCGCCATCAAAATTGCCGTGCGGAGATACTGATAGCCCTTTATGTGCGCCGGAACGCCGATCTTATGGATTATCGTCGTCACTTGCGTTTCGAGATCGTGTTCGCTCGTGCTCATTTCATCAGGCATTATGCGGTTTGCGCTCATTCGATTTTTGTGTATGCGGGCGATACGCTCGTAAAGCGTCTGATACTCGAACGGTTTCTGCATACAGTATGCCGCGCCCGCCTCCGTAGCTTCGAGGAACAGGTTGGGATTCACGCAGTATGAAAGCACGATGAAATCGGGAACGTCCTTCGGGTTCTGAAAGAGAAGCTTTGTCTTTTTTATCACCTGAACCGTGTCAAGCTTCGGCAACCATACGTCGATTATGACGATATCCGGCATGGTTCTTTTGATCTTTGTCAAAATATCGAGTCCCGTCGATGTTTCTTCGACAACGTTAATATTCGCTCTTGTGAGGTTTTCTCTGAGAGTAGCTCTGAATTCGACGTTTTCGTCCGCGATGAGAACTTTTACTTTTTCGTCCATTTTTTTATCCTCTTTTCAATCAATTTTTTGTAAATTTTGGAATTACCAAATATTTCCAATACAATAATATCATATTTTGTAAAGAAACGCAACCCTGAATTGTGGAAAAAATTGTCAGAAAATTCTGCTGTAAATTTGGTCAAAGTGCTTATTTTGAAAACGATATTCAACGGCAAACGATCATATTCGCAAGAAAAATGGGAAACAGAGTATAAAAAACGGGATTAAACGGAGATTATGCAGACGGCGTGAGCGGCGATGCCGTCGCCGCTGCCGGTAAAGCCAAGACCCTCCTCGGTTGTTGCTTTCACGTTCACGTCGGATTCGGGAATACCGAGAGCTGACGCGATGTTTTTCTTCATTTCCGGGATAAACGGAGAGATTTTAGGGCGCTGCATTATGATCGTCGAGTCGACGTTCGACACAGTCGCACCGCGACCGGCAAGGATGTCCTTAACATATCCGAGCAAAACGATACTCGATATGCCTTTGTATTTTTCGTCGCTGTCAGGGAAGTGGTACCCGATGTCGCGTTCGCCCGCAGCTCCGAGGAGCGCGTCGGCGATGGCGTGGCATAGCACGTCGGCGTCGGAATGACCGAGCAGTCCGAGCGGATATTCGATCCCGACTCCGCCGAGTATGAGCTTTCGCCCTTCGACAAGGCGGTGAACGTCATATCCGTGACCTATCCTGAAATTATTCATTTTCGCCCCTCCTTTTTTCGATTATCGCCTCGGCAACGGCGACGTCCTTCGGTGTGGTGATTTTTATATTCTCATATCCGCAGTCGAAGACGGCGACTTTGAAGCCGAGCGTCTCGACGAGCATAGCGTCGTCGGTGACGGAAAAGCCGTTTTCGCGCGGGACGTATATCCCGACATCGAGCATCGCTTTTTTTATTACTTGCGGGGTTTGCGCGTTCCACGCGGAGCTTCTGTCGACGGTCGACGTTATGACGCCGTTTTTGTCGGCGATCTTTATCGTGTCCGTTGCTTTTGATGCGGCGATGGCCGCTCCGCGTTTCATCGCGGCGGAGATGACAGAGGATATTTGCTCAGGCGTGACGAGACAGCGAGCCGCGTCATGAACGGCGACGTAGTCGGCGTCGACGTTGACGCGTTCAAAACCGTTTTTCATCGAATCAAAGCGCGTCTCGCCGCCCGCGACAGCACATCTGAACTTGCCGATGTTGTATTCTTTCATCAATTTTTCAATTATTGGCATTTCGTCCTCGCGGCAGACGACGACGATCTCGCCTATATCGGGGCAATTTTCGTACGCCAGCGCGGAAAGCGCGACGACGGGCGTTCCGCCCACTGTAAGCAGCTGTTTCGATATGCCGCCCATTCGCTCGCTTTTGCCGCCCGCAAGAATGATCGCGGAGACAAAAGTGTTCTTTTTGTTCTTGCCGATGGTTTTGATGATGGCATTTATTATTTTTTCCGTGCTTTTCATTTTGCACCTTTTTCAACTTGATTTTTTGATTTTAACAAGAAAAGTATATCATAAATAGTCCGATTTGACAACAAAAATCAAATAAAATCGAAAATTTGTGAAAAATTTTTTCAAAACCTCTTTATTTGTAGAAAATTTTATATTATAATAATACAAAAGTATACTTTCATTTGAGTTAAGGAGTGGTGGCATGAGCTCATTTGCTGACGTCATGAGATATATCTTCGGTCAATTCCGCGGAATTGCCGATATCATTGATATAATACTTGTGACGATTCTTTTTTTCTACGTGATCAATTTTATAAGATCGAGGCGCGCGAGCAAACTTGCGATGGGCGTTATCCTTTTGCTCATTATGTTTGTGATAAGCGCACTTGCGGACCTGCGCGCGATCGGTTTTTTGTTTTCGAACATCGTGCAGGTCGGTCTCATCGCGCTTATAATACTGTTCCAGCCCGAGCTTCGTTCGGGACTTGAAAAATTCGGCGGCGCGCCGCTGAACAGGTTCATGGGAGATCAAAAAAGCCAGACTCCGAAACACGAAGTCATATCGAATATATGTCGCGCCGCGAGCGAGCTTTCGCAGGAATACACGGGCGCGCTGATGGTCATCGAGAGATCCACCCATCTCGGCGACATCATAAAGACGGGAACTGTCATCAACGCGGACGTTGAGGTCGCGCTGATCAAGAACATATTTTACAACAAGGCGCCTCTTCACGACGGCGCGATGGTCATCAAATCGGGCAGGATTTGCGCCGCCGGCTGCATCCTCCCGCTTTCGACAAACGACGATATAATCAAAGATCTCGGCACGCGCCACCGCGCCGCGATCGGAATGAGCGAAAACAGTGACTCAATAATCGTCGTCGTTTCCGAGGAAACGGGTACGATCTCGATCGCCGTGGACGGACAGCTCCGCCGCAACTATGATTACAACACGTTGAGATCGGAGCTTTCGACGCTGCTTAAAGACGATTCCGAGAAAAAAGACAAGGTGAAAGGAGAGTGACGGTATGAGCATCAAAAACTTCTTTTCGCACGAAAAAACAACCAGACACGAATCCGACGACTACAAGGTGAATTTCAGCCGCCGCTCGATGATAATCGTCGCCGTCATATC
>JAFXWT010000270.1 GCA_017542695.1 Clostridia bacterium | reverse complement strand
TGAGCTCCTCATCGCGGTACGCGGTCTTTGTCATCATATATACGGTGTAGGTACCGGCTTCTTCGTCAACGATCAGCTTCGTGTCGCCGACCTTTGTCGACGCGTCGAAAGCCCATTCCTTCGCCTCGTCGCCCGTGAAGCTGCTCTTGAGCTGCTTCGTTCTCGCAAGCGCCTCGACGTCGCTCTTGATCTTTTCGGTGTCGAGCTCCTTGCCCTCTTCGAGAGCCGCCTCAGCCTCGGACGTGAGGTAATCGGTCATGAACTTATTGAACTCGTCGACTGTCTTCGAAGATGCGAGAGCGTCCGCGAGCGCTCTTGTTTCGCTCGGAGCGGGAGCAATGACCTCTTCCGGCTCGCTCTCGGACTCTTCGTTCGCCGCGATATCCTCGCCCTCTTCGCCTTCTTCGTTCTCTTCGTTCTGCTCGTTCTCTTCGTCCTGCTCGTTTTCTTCGGCTTCTTCGTTTTCTTCGAGCTCTTCGTCTCCTTCGCCCTCGCCGACCTCAGGCACGGTGTCCTCGGTCGTGTCGGGAGCCGCTTCGGTATCGGTGTCCGTGTCGGTGTCGTTTGTCTCATCGACCTTCGGCTCGGTGAACTGATATCTCAGAACGTCGACGTAGGTGAAGCTGTCTTTGTTCTCGCCATAGTATTTCTCAAGCTCCTCGTCGGTGTACTCGCACTCATCGAGGAATTTCTCCTGGTACTTGGAAACGAGCTGCGTCAGCTCGAGGCAGTCGCGAACGACGCTCTCGTTGACAGTCTCGCCGAACATGGATTCAAGGAATTTGTCGAAGGACATGATGCGGTAAGCGTCGTTCGACGCGCCGTAGGTCTTCTTCGTTTCCTTATAGTTTTCTATCGCCTCGTCGATCTCCGCTTTGTCCTCGCTCTCAAGCTCGACGCCCGCCGCCTTCGCCATCTCGGCGAGGGTCAGATACTGCTCCACGTTCGTTCTCGTGGAGGACATGATAAGATCGTAGTACGTTCCGCGCTCGTTGACGCTGTCTATGAGAGAATTGAGAGAGTCTGTGCTGCTGCCGAGCTGGTTCGCATACTGATTGTAAGTCGAATTGAAATAGAACGTCATCATCGACTGCGTGACTTCGAAGTTTTCACTCGATGCGACGACGGTGTTTCTCTCTTTCGATCCGCTCGTTCTGACTTTATCGAAGATCAGGAGCGCCGCGAAAAGTGCGAGCACCACGATGATCCCCGCAAATATCAGCTTATGCTGGCGAGACTTCTTGTCCGCCGCCTTCTTCGCGGCGTCGCGTCTCTCCTGCTTTTTTGCCTTCTGTTCGGAGTTTACTTCCCTTGCCATTACTTAAATACCCTTTCTATGCTTTGTTTTTATACGTTATAATGCGGGTATAAAAACCCTTAGTTTTTTGATTATACCACAACTTATAAAAAATATCAACGGCTTTTTTATAATTTTTGGTGATTGTTTTGCTTTATTTCTTTGAATTTTGCCCTTGACAAGGGAAATAATTTGTGATATTATAGTTAAGCTGATAAGCGCCCTTAGCTCAGTGGATAGAGTGCCCGGCTACGAACCGGTAGGCCACAGGTTCGAATCCTGTAGGGCGCGCCAGCAAAAAGAGCATCGCAATTGCGATGCTCTTTTTGCAATGATGTTTGCCCTTTGCGGGGCAAATGATGTATGCTTCGCATATGATGTTGCCTTCGGCAATGATGTGTCCTGCGGGACGTGTGGGGTTCCCCAAACCGCGCTTGCGAGGTTTGGGGGTTCGCATTGGGGCAAACATCGCATCATTGTGAGCGATAGCGAACAACATCATTTCGGCGTCAGCCGATACATCATAAGGCGCCACGCGCCGTCATCATTGACTTTATCAATCAGATAAGATATAATTAAGCAAAAGAAGGTAAGAGCCATGAAAAATAAAATCATAGTCATACTCGTTTTATTGATGACCGCAGTAATACTTTTTTCATGCGCAGCGTCTTTCCCTAAAAAAGAAGATATCATAAATCTCTCAAGCGAAGAGGCTACAAAAGCTCTAAAGGACAAGACGGAGAAGGAAATTAACGATAACTGGGGAGAGCCTGACGGTATGCTTTCTGGTTTTTACGGCGACATATACGATTATAACGGCAAGCGTATCGTAATCTACTATGATGCTGACAGCAAAGTTACAGACGTTCTGATTTCTGATAAACAATAATAGTTCTTAAATTCCGGTTTGTCGGAACAAACTTTGACGATGCTTTGGGCTATTTTGTCTGTT
>JAFXWT010000269.1 GCA_017542695.1 Clostridia bacterium | reverse complement strand
TTTGAAAAAAACAAGAAAAATGTTGACATTATAAAAAAATACGCGCCTGCGGGCGCGCATTTTTCATATTCATGTAAAATCACATCACAGATATTTCACGTCGAGCGGGTTTTGCGCGTGTGCCTGTTCGATCACGCCGATGACCATTGCCGCTTGCTCGGTCGTGACGGCGAGGGGCTTGCCCTCGGTGATCGCGTAGTACACGCTCTTGTATATTTCCGCCGTGCCGACGCCGAACGCATCGCCGTTGTACGTGCCTTCTTCCTCGTGAGCGACGAGCTTTTCGGAACAGTAAACAGGGAGGCCTTCTTCGTTGCGAAGCGACTCTTCGATAACGGGACGTTCGGGGTTTTCACCTTCGACGATATATTTCATCTTGAACGCTTTCGGCGTGCTCTTCATCGTGCCGCGCGATCCCTGAATTTTCAGGTTATAGTCCGAGAATGCGTCGGTGTTGTTCATTTCAATGTCGATCACGGGCTTGCCGGGAGCTGTCATTATGATCTTGACGTAGTCCTCGGCGTCGCCGCTCGTCAGCGCCGTGTCGAGCTTGGAATAAACGACGCGAGTCTCCTTGTCAAAGCCGAGGAAGCCGAGCGCCATCGCTATCGGGTGAGGTCCTGTGTTGTACGCACTGCCGCCCATTTTTTTCTGTAACGTCTGCCAGTCCCAGCGGCGAGAAAAGCTGTTGTAGCGGATGCTTATCTGCTTGATATCGCCGAGAGTGCCGTCGTGCGTCTTGTTCAGCGCGTCGAGATAGAACGGCGCCATCTGCGTGTTCTGAAAAACGGCGAGGAGAACGCCGTTTTTCTTCGCTGTTTCAATAAGTGTGTCGCACTCGTAGACGCTCTTCGCGAACGGTTTTTCCGTCAGCACGTTGAAACCATGCTCGAGCAGGTCTTTGGTGATAGAGAAGTGTGTTTCCGAATACGAGGCGTTGACGACAAGGTCAATGTCGTCGTGCGCGAACAGCTCGGTGTATTCCGTCAGCGTTTCGCATCCGGGATATATCTCGCGGGCGATGTCGGTGAGATGTTTGTCGCGCTCGACGACGTAGCCGACGGTGTAAAATTCATTCCATTCAGACGTGTAATACCGCCCGTGGATATTCTTTCCGCTGCGCCCCTGACCGATAATGGCGAGTTTGAGTTTTTTCATTTATATCACCTTTCTTCCTCCGACGAAAACAGAGGAAATGTTTATTTTTTCGTCAAATACGACGACGTCGGCGTCGTAGCCATCGCGTAATGCGCCTTTTTGCAGACCGAGTATTTTTGCGGGCGTTTCGCACATCATTTTGATCGCCGTCGGCAGATCGAAGCCGCAATCCTCCGTCACGATGCGCACGATCCGGTCTGTCAGCGCGACGCTGCCCGCGAACGCGGTGCGGTCGTAGAGCTTGCATACGCCGTCCTCGACGATGAATTTCGTGCCGCCCATAACGCCGGATTTAATGTCCGTACCCGCTATTTCGAGCGAATCCGTTATCAGCGCGACTCGGTCGGCGCCTTTGATCTTGACGATCATTTTTATCAGCTCGGGCGGGAGGTGCTTTCCGTCGGCGATGATCTCAACATACAGATCGTCCGACAGGAACGCCGTTTCGATGACTCCGAGCGAGCGGAAGCCGCCGCTGCGCGTCACCGTCGACGTGCAGGAATATAGATGAGTCACCAGGTTACAGCCGTTTTTCATTGCCGTCAGCATATCCTCGTATTTCGCGTTCGTGTGTCCCGCCGAGGCAATGATGTTTTGACTTGTTATGTACTTGCAGAACGAGCCGCACTCGTCGTTTTCGGGCGCGTATGTCCAGCGCGCGATGTATTTTCCGTAGTCGCACACAAGGGAAGTGTAGTCGCTCGCGTTTGGCGGGGTGATGAAGTCGGTGCACTGTGCGCCGCACTGCGCCGCCGAGAGATACGGTCCTTCGAGGTGCGCGCCGACGATATTCGACAGCGTTTTGTCGCTTTCCATCGCCGATTTTATATTTATAACGGCTTTTTTCATTCGTTCAAACGGTGCGGCGGAAATTGTGGGGAGCACCGTCGTCGTGCCGTGCGCGAGCATAAAATTCGAGCCGTTTATAACGTCATCCGCCGTTCCGTCAAGGAACGGATACCCGCCAGCACCGTGCGTGTGGATGTCTATAAAGCCCGGAGAGACGTATTTGCCCGTGAAATCGTAACTTTCTTCGGCGGGGAAATCTTTTTTCGTGACGGACGTTATTTTGCCTCCGTCGACGGCGACAAATCCGTCGAATATCGCGCCGTTCGCTATTATTTTGTCACTTTTTATTTTGATCATATCATTTAATCAGCGCCGAGCTGTCTTGGTCGAGGTAGAGCGTCGTGCCGCCGTGCGTGCGGAGGATTGTAGCGGGGCAGTGCTCGCCGATCTCGCCGTCGAGCGTGTTTTTGACGGCTTCCGCTTTCGTCCTTGCGGGAACTATGCAGAAGAGCCACGGCGCGCGTGCAAGCGTCGGCACTGTGAGAGTGATCGCGTGCGTCGGCACGTCGGAGAGCTTTTCAAAGCATCCGTCGTTGACCTGCTGCTGACGGCAAACTTCGTCGAGTTTCACGGCTTTCGCCGTCTTTTTATCGTTAAAATCCGCGACGGGCGGATCGTTGAACGCGATGTGCCCGTTTTCGCCGATACCCATAACGACGATGTCGATCGGGTGTGAGTCGATGATCTTTCCGTATCTCTCCGCCTCGTCGTCGGGATCTTTCGCCGAAACGTCGATGTAATTCACGCTCTTGAACGGCACAAGCGAAAACAGCCGATCGCGCAGGAAATTGCCGAATCCTTGCGGCGCCGCCGCGTCAAGTCCCACGTATTCGTCCATATGGAAAGCGTTGATCTTTTTCCACGGGATCGTTTTGTCCGCGACAAGCGACGCCAGCACCTCATTCTGCGAGGGCGCGGCGGCGAAAATTATGTTCAGCTCGGATTTTGTTTTAAGAAGTTCTTTGATCTTTGCGGATAGGTCGCGTGCCGCGGCCGCTCCCATTTCGTTGCGGCTGTCAAAAATGTTTACGTCAAGTTTGTCTTTTTTGAACGTTCTCATTTTGCCCTCCCACCGTCAGACTTTGAATTTGTTGATTTTTTCTTCTTTTCCGCTGCTGAGCGAGCGGTAAACGGCGTTCATGACGAACACGGGCGCGATGAAATCGTCGTACGATATTTTCTGTTCGCCGCCGCACAGAAGGGAATAAAACTCGTCGAACTCCGTCTTAAAGCACGTGCTGTGCCCGTCGATCTTGAAATCGGACGCGACAGTCTTTTCCGTTGCCGCGCGCGACGCGGAGTAGACGTAAACGCCGTCGGTGAAAAGCGCCGTAACGTCGTAGTTTTCATATTTTACGATGGCAGTGATGTTCTTTCCGTTTTTCGTCGTTATGACGCTGACGGGATATCTGCCGAAAATTTCAAGGAGTATTTCGACGAGGTGCTGCGCGTAGAAGAAAAATCCGCCGTAAGCGTTTTCCATACTTATCGGCGCGCGAACCGAGCCGCCGAGCGTTTCGCCGCCATCTTTTTCAAGATGCGCCTTTTTGAGCGACTGCACGAATTCGTCGTGGATGCACGATGAGCCGCCCGTCACGCGCACACCGCTTGAGCGGCAGAGGCGCATGAATTTTATCGCCTCGTCCTCGTCTACCGTTATCGGCTTGTCGATAAACATCGGCACGCCGCTTGAAATATACGGTACGGCGTATTTGAAATGATTGTCGCCGTGGCGCGCCGTGATAATCACGCCGTCGACCTTTCCGAGCGCATCGCTGTACGAATTCATCACCGGCACGCCGTATTTTTCGTTCAACTTATTCGCCGCTTCGGCGTCGTCGCTGTAAACGCCGACGACGTTAATATCGGAATATTTCGCGTCGTCGCGGACGAAGTTCAGAAACGTGTTGGCGTGAGAATTTTCACAGCCGAGTATTGCGATGTTTTTCATTGGTATTTCTCCTTTACTTTGGATATTCGTATTCAAACGACGCCTTGTCGCTTTCAAATTCGACAAGCGTCTTTCCGTCTTCTTCGAATTTGTAGTAAGCGCGGCACGACGCGCTCTCGCGGATGACGCGCGTCATTTCGCCGCCGACGGGCGCGTAAAGCGGATGCGCGTGCTTTTCGATGAGTTTCGCTGTGAATTTTAATTTTTTTTGACTGATGACGATCTCGCCGCCCGCGATCTTTTCGGCTTTCGCGCCGAGATACGTCGCTATGCGGCGCTCTTTTCCGTCGGTATAGATCACGCCGATTATTCCCGTAAAATGAACGGGGCCGAACGGAATATCGGCGACGGAAAGCATGAGCGAGCCGCCCTCAAAACAGCACTGCGTCCACGAGTAGACCTTCGGGAACGAATATCCGCGGTCGCCCTCGATGTATCCGATATCTCCCGAAAAAACGAACATCTCGCCGTTTATCTCGATCTCGCCGTCGACGGTGTGGAACATACTTGTCACGCTGTGTCGGCACTCCATGAACGGAACGAATCGGAACGGGCCCATTATGTCGTATTTGATCGGAGTAATGTTGCCGAACGAAACGCTTCCGCGAGCTTTAACGGCTCCGTCGTCAATGTCGAGCGTCATTTTGTCTGTG
>JAFXWT010000268.1 GCA_017542695.1 Clostridia bacterium | reverse complement strand
TACGAAACGGCGGTAAAGCTCGCCGAGGACGGCAAGAAAAAGATATTCACCGTCGGGCGACTCATCCACAACGACTCGGTCGTCGAAGAGCTTTCCGACATGGGCGTTTTTCCGCTCGACGAGAGCGTGCTCGACGCGGCGCTTGACAACGCCGATGAAAACACCGTTTTCATCATCCGCGCTCACGGCACGGACACGGGGACGGAGGAAAAGCTCCGCGCCGCCGCGGAAAAAACGGGGTGCTCCGTCGTCGACTGCACTTGCCCGTTCGTCGAGAAGATACACAGGATAATGGACGAGAACACGTCGGATGACACGCTGACGCTGATCTACGGTGATCCGCGTCATCCCGAGGTCGTCGGCGTCGCAAGCCACATCAAAGGACAAAAGCTGATATTTTCCTCGTGGGACGACGTTTTGTCGGCGATCAACGGCAAAATCATCCCAAAGGACGGCGATATCCGCGTCGTCGTCGCGTCTCAGACGACTCAAAACACGGAAAATTATAAAAAATATAAAAAAAATATTAAAACCCTATATACAAATTCAATTTTTTTTGATACAATATGTAATGTTACGGAAAAAAGGCAAAAAGACACGGAAAATCTCGCTCGAGAATGCGACGTGATGCTCATTCTCGGAGACAAGCGAAGTTCAAACACGAACAAGCTCTTTGAGATCAGCCGTTCCCTGTGCGACAAGACGTATCTTGTCGAGTCGCTTGCCGATTTGCCGCAAATAAATAACGAGACGCCGATTATGATAGGCGTCGCAGCCGGAGCATCGACACCCGACTGTCTTATTAAGGAGGTCATAAACACCATGAGCGAACAGAACAATTTCGCACAACTTCTTGAAGAAAGCTTCAAAACATTAAATACAGGAGATACGGTTACGGGCATCGTCACATACGTTTCGGGCACAGAAGTCAAACTCGACCTCGGCTCAAAATGTACGGGCGTTCTTACGATCGAGAACGTTACAGACGATCCGACAGCGAAGCTTGAAGACCTCTTCAAGCTCGGCGACGAAGTTACCGCCGTCGCGGTCAGAGTCAGCGACGTTGACGGCATCGCGGTGCTCTCGAAGAAAAAGAGCGACGCAGGTCGCTCCTGGGATAAGGTCAAGGAAGCCGCCGAAAGCGGCGAAGTCCTTGAGGGCAAGGTCATCGAGGCGGTCAAGGGCGGCGTTATCATCGCGGCATTGAGCCAAAAGATCTTCGTTCCCGGCTCGCAGACGACAGTCCCGAAGGACGGCGATCTTGCAACGCTTGTCGGAACAACGCAGAAATTCAAGATCATCGACGTCAAAGACGAAAGACGCCGCGCCGTCGGCTCCATCCGCGCCGTAGCACGCGAGGAAAGACGCGCAAGAGAAGAGGCGTTCTGGAATGAGATCGAGGAAGGCAAGCACTACGAGGGCACAGTAAAGAGTCTCACATCTTACGGTGCGTTCGTCGACCTCGGCGGCGTTGACGGTATGGTACATATGTCCGAGCTGTCGTGGCTCCGCATCTCGAAGCCGTCCGACGTTGTCGCTGTGGGCGACAAGCTCGACGTATTCGTCAAATCGTTCGACAAAGAAAAAGGCCGCATTTCTCTCGGCTACAAGACGGAAGAGACAAACCCGTGGAAGCTGTTCCGCGAGCAGTACAACGTCGGCGACGTTGTAAACGTCAAGATCGTTTCGATGATGCCGTTCGGCGCGTTCGCGCAGATCATCCCCGGCGTTGATGGTCTTATCCACATTTCGCAGATCGCAAACAAGAAGCTCGGCAGCCCCGCCGAAGTTCTCACAAAGGGCGAGCTTGTCGACGCAAAGATAACAGACATCGACGAGGAAGGCAAAAAAGTAAGTCTTTCCATCCGCGCACTTCTCCCCGAAGAGCCCGTAGAGGAAGCTGCCGATGATGAAACGGCGGCTGAAGAAGCTCCGGCAGAAGAGACAGTCGCGGCTCCCGTAGAGGAAGCTCCGGCAGAAGAAAAGCCGAAAAAGAGAACAACAAAGAAAGCCGCAGCCAAAGAAGCTCCGGCTGAAGAAGCCGCTTCCGCCGAGGAAACAAAAGACGCGGAATAATATCACAAAACACGAAAAAGCACGGCGCCGCCGTGCTTTTTTTATTTTGTATATATTTATATATTTATATATGTAAATGTGTATGATCGGCTTGCGCGATCCCGTGTTATTCGTTGCCGGATCGTTCGTTTGATCCGGTCATGCTTTTGAGGCAGTCCGCCCATCCTTCTTTGTATGCTTTAACGGTCTTGATATTTATCAAAGAATGAAACGTCTTGATAAGCATCTCGATCAGCTCGCGTGTTTTCTCGCAAAGCGTTTCGTCGCCTGAAATTTTTGCTTTGAGGATCTCGTACATATTCGAAATATCATCGGGATCGCCCTCTATCCATATTCCGTCCGCGTTATCGCATGACTTGTCAAGTTTCTCCTGATTTGTCATTATTACATCCTCCCAAAAACAAAAAGTGCGCCCATGGAAGAGCGCACTAAAAAATGTAGATCTTCCATTGTCGCCAAACAACCTTTTCTTTCTGTAAAGAAATTTTTTACAAAACGGAAAGTAAGAAAGACTACATTTTTTCAATAGTCCGGTCTTTCCATTTTGAAAAAAATATTCGGTTGTTTGGCACTTTTATGATATCATTTTTTCGGGAAAATGTCAACCATAAACCGAAAAAATCACAATTCTCCTTTGAAAACCTTTGTCACCGTCGCGGTCACGGTCGTTTTTTTGCCGATGGAAACGCTCATCCGACCCGAATCGACAGCGACCGAAATGCCCGTCCCGCATTTGCCGAGCGCATGGAGCGCCATCGCGGCCACGACGGCGCCGCCCGCCGACGTGATGTATCCCGCGCCCCGCTCGTACGAACGCACTTCGATCGTATCAGACCCGCGCAGGCGCACGATGTCAACGTCTGCACCGCTCGAAAAAGCGCGGTAGGTGCTCATTTTTTCGCCAAGTCCGAACAGTATCGCATCCCACACGTCGTCCGTCGGACAAAAAGCGCGTGCGCCGAAAAAGTCGAGTTTCGCGTACTCCGTCGGCGGAGAGACGTCGGCGCGGCGAAGCTTTATCTTGCCGATATCGACCTCAGGGATCGTCAGCGTCACGTCGCCACGCGAGGTGATCTCGGCTTCACACACGCCGCCGCGCGTCATGATCGTGATCTTCGGCGTGCCGCATTTTTCCGAAAGATGCGCCGCGGCGCATATCAGCGACGACAAATCGAGCATCGCCTCCCTGCCGTCCGCGCGGAAAAACCTCGCCGAAAACGGATTTTCGCGCACCGCGCACATCATCGCCGATCCCGCTCCCGTATGCCGCGCGCAAAGCGTCCGCGCGTCCGCGTGCGATCTTTCGTCCGTCACGATCACGTCGCACGCGCAGACATGGTATTTCATAAAAATCATCGCCCAGCCACCTTTCCTTTATATTATATAAAAAGGCGGCGCGCATGGTGAATATCAAGGCAAAAAAATATCCGCCGCTATTGCGACGGATATTTTTCTCATGAATTGTACATTCCGTTTGCGGCGAGATACGTATAAAGCTGTTCGCCGTGGTTCTGCTCTTCCTTCTGGATGTGCGCGAGCGTGTCGCGCAGTTTCGGATTTGAGAACTCAAACACGCACGTGTCGTAGACCGACGAAACGTGCTTTTCCATCGCAAGCGCGTCTCGGCAGAGGTATGCGTCACTTTGCTTCGACGTTTCGCTGCACGTGCTCTTTCCGGTGTAGACGGCTGTCGTCGCCGTCGGCGACGTCGTTTCGTGCGGCTCCGCGCCGTTAAGGATGTCCGTCACCGTTTGGAGATGCGTTCGCTCCGTCTGACAGATCGTGTCGAAAAGTGTTTTCAGCCCCGTATCGCACGCTTCAGCGGAATAGCGGGTGTACTTGTCGATGCAGAGCTGTTCCTGTGATTTGAGGTCTTTGAGTAGATCAGTTTCTTTTGTGGTAAGCGTCATAAAAATATCCTCCTTTGTGAGATATCTCTATTCTTGACGCTTTGAGGAAAAATTATTCCATTATCACGGGCGACATTTTCATCATCTCGCCCGCGGGCGCGGGACTGCGGCGCGCGAGCGCGACGAGCGCTTCCGCTTTCTGCGCCAGACCGTACGCATGCGATGAATAATCGGCGGGCTTTGTCACAACGTCGATCCGCGCTGTTTTCTTGATTGATTTAAGTATCTCGCACCCCGTCTTGTTCGCGCCTAATACAGTTGTATAAGTCACTTTCGCCACGTCCCAACCGGTCACGCCGAGGGCGGCGAAAATCATCGCGCGACGCACTTTCGACGGCGAGTAACTCTTTGCCGCCGCTTTACCGACGACTTCGGAAAACGAGCAGCCATCGGCAAAAGCAGATTTTATACGATTGTATAGTTCGTCCCCCGTCTCATACGCCGAGGAAAAGCCGGACGTGTCACAAACGCGGTAGATCGCCGCGAGCGGCGCGTAGAGGCGCTCTGTTTCCGAGATCGAACCGCCGGCAAGCGCCGATGTGATCTCACGCGCCGAATACGCCGGCACAAGCGGCGCGTAGTCGCCGCCCGAAAGGATCACGCGGCGAATTTCGGACGCGCTTGAAAATCCCTCGCCCTCGCCCGAGTAGCTCCTGCCCTCGCGCCTGACTGCGCGGATCTTTATTTTCGAGCCCGTTTCGTACAGCCGCTTCGCGTACGAAACGGCGAGGATGTCGTTTGAGCCGTTGAATATCCCGCCGTCGCCGTAAAGCGCGCGGTACGTATCAAAATAGAGTGCGCCGAACGGCTCGCTGTGCGCCTCTCCCTTCTTCACCGCCAGCGCGCGCGTAAAATCCGTCGAGCAGAGGCGCGCCGCCGCGCGATTTATCTCGCCCGCGTCGCCCGTTTCACTGCCGAACGCGATCTCGTCAACGCACCCGAGGGCGCGGGCGATATCAATGCCGCCGAGCGCGAATTTTTCCGCGCCCGACATTGAAAACGGGAACGGCAGCTCGAGCACAAGGTCCGCGCCGCCGTAAAGCGCGGCGTCGGCGCGGGCGTATTTCGACAGCATCGCCGCCTCGCCGCGCTCTGTAAAGCCGCCGCTCATGATGGCGATAACGGCGTCCGACTCCTCTTTCACGCGGCGAAAAAGGTACTCGTGACCGTAATGGAACGGGTCAAGCTCGCATATCACAGCCGTGATTTTCATTTTCCCTCCGAAATTTGCGTATTTTTGAAAAATCTTCTTGAAATATTGTCCGCATGATTGTATAATAAGTATGT
>JAFXWT010000267.1 GCA_017542695.1 Clostridia bacterium | reverse complement strand
CTGATAATGATGATATACTTGCTCTGCAATTTCAAGAAAGAGCAGTGAACGGGGGTTGTCTGTTTTCTTGCGCAGTATTTCAAAACCGCCGGCGTCATATCCGGTCGTTTTGTACTGCTCGATAAAGTTCATCATAAAGTAGATGAGCTTGAAGATATACTTGTCCTTGCCGGTTTCAACTATTTTTTTATAAACCTCTGTCAGATCGCGAGGTTTCAAAACGAAGCCTTCTTTTTCAAGCGCTTCCCGCAGGTGATCCATAAGTGGGCGTCTGTCGTTATACAGCGACCACGTCTCGATCAAAGTGGTTTTGCAGCTCTTGTGAAGCTCCCGCTTATCTCTTATCGCCTTTTTGTATTTTGCAATCTGCTGAGGTGTGAATACGCTGCTGTATCCACTTTCGGTCAATGCGTAATGCTCAAGCCACGCGACGTGTTCTCCTTGCGTAATATAGAAGTCCGGCGTGTACTTTTTGTTTTTCGAAAGCAAAGAATTCGGAAAAACACGTTCGTATTCATAATCCAGTCCGTTAAGATAAAGGAAGTTGGCTATTTGGACTTCCTGAACGGAACGTAGGTACTCTCCTGTCAAAGTCTTAACACGTTTTGATCGTTGCTGCTCAACCTTTTTTACATATTCACCCAAACCGCTTTTAAGAGTTTCGTAATCCTGAGATGCCTTGTAAATATGATATTGATTCAGATTGTCGAATTTGAAAACGTCTTCGGTCAGGTCAAAATAGTATCCGAGAAACAACACAAGATTGCGCATCAGTTGTTTGTTGCTAAAGATCGATTTTTCAAGCATATCAAAAATGATCTGATACGACGAAAAATTGATCTCCGGCGGTTCCACGGAGAAGCGCTTTACAATTTCAAAAGCGAAAGCATGAAATGTACAGATCTTCGCAGGAATTTTCAAACACTTGTTGATACGTTCCCGCAGTTCGCCGATTGCTTTATTCGTGTAGGATATGACGATGATCTCTTCCGGATTAATACGCTTTTTCTCAACAAGATATTTGACCTTTGCTGCCATCGTGGTCGTTTTACCGGCGCCGGCTCCGGCAACGAGCAGGCAATAGTCATCATCGGTGATAACGGCGCGGCGTTGCTCTTCATCAAGTTTTATAACCGGGTCAATATCCTTGAGAATGTCATCAAAATATGCAGATTCGCGCTTTAGTATTTCATCAACATAATTGGAATTGTGAGCAGTTACACTGCTGTCAATATCGTGCATCCTTCTGAGAAAGCGTTTCAAAACGTCAACATCGATATGCAGTTTCCCGGCGTTATTGCAAACGTACTGAAACACCATTTTGTTTATCAGAGTTGAGTAATAGTTGTTATAAACGTCTTTAAGATGATCGAGCTCTCGATGAGATATATAATGATCCGCCGAGAACAGAGTATTATAGTCAGAATCAAAGGATATAAGTATATTGCTGATGTTGGCATAATCAATATCGTTGCCTTCATATTTCTTCTGTTGAACGCTAAAATATGCAGCAGGCAATCCGCAATGCGGACACTTGTCTGCTTTATCACTGATCTGTTGTCCACATTCAGGGCATTTGATAAGTGCCATAGTCCTATCCCTCAATTCTTGGTCTTTGTCTTATTTTTCTTCTGTATCTCCGGATCTCATCCACTCGTCAATCTCGCTGATCTTGAACTTCCAAGTGCGACCAATTTTAACACCGGGCATACCACGTTTTTCGATCCATGTCAGGCAAGTATCGCGGGTAATACCGAGGTATTCGCATACCTCGTTCATCGAGTACCAGCGTTCTAATTTTTCATTGATCATTTCCATAACAGTCCTCACTTATCATGGTGGGTACAAGAATACAATTTATGATACCATAGAATTGCGCAAAAAACAAGGCATTTGATGCCGAATAATAAAGAATTTCGGCAAACAATACAATTCTATATCGAAAAGCGGAGCCGGTATCGGCTCCGCTTGCGGATAGGTATTTAAATAAAATTATTGCGACTCGAATTATCCCACCACGAACTATTCTCCAATGCCACTTGGGCTTTTGAATACGCACTCTGTCATAATCTGCACACCGAGAGCGAAACCGCATTGAAATGCGTTGGTCTCGGAAATGGCGTTCATTTCATTTACGTAGAGGTTGTATTTTTCCAATAGT
>JAFXWT010000266.1 GCA_017542695.1 Clostridia bacterium | reverse complement strand
GGGGAGAAGACGCCCGATGAAATTGTAGTCGTCGACGATATAGTTTTCCGTATGGCGAAGCGCCTCGTAGATATATTTTACGGTACGCTTGATGGTCGCCTCGGTGCGCTCAGATTTTGTGATGATTTTTTCCCAGTCCCATTGGTCGACGTAGATCGAATGGATGTTGTCCGTGTCCTCGTCGCGTCTGATCGCCGTCATATCGGTGTAAAGTCCCTCGCCCGTCTTGAAGCCGTAGTCGCGAAGAGCAAGGCGCTTCCATTTTGCGAGAGAGTGGACGATCTCATAGCACCCCTCGTCCTTTATGGAGAACGAAACGGGGCGCTCGACGCCGTTCAGATTGTCGTTGAGTCCGCTTTCGCGGTCGACGAAAACGGGAGCCGAGACTCTCGTGAGATTGAGTTCTATAGCAAGGTCGCGCTCGAAGAAGTCCTTCACTTTTTTAATGGCGAGCTGCGTCTGCCTTACAGTCAGACGGGATCTGTAGTTTTTCGGGATGATGAGAGACATATATTGTCCACCGTGTCCTTCTTTTTTATATTAATCATTATAATTTCAAATCACCGCCGTGTCAATACCCGCGCCGTAACAGCGGCGCTTTTTTTATCATACAATGGGAGTAAGAGGTGATACATAATGAAAAATAAGGTTTTTGAGGGTATCGCGACGGCGCTCGTCACTCCTTTTTCGGACGGCGTGACAGACTACGCGGCGCTCGAGCGTATCATAGAGAGGCAGATCGCGCTGAAGGTCTCCGCGCTCGTCGTCGCCGGAACGACCGGAGAGGCGCCGACGCTGACACAGGGCGAGTGGGAAAGTCTTATCGAGTATTCGGTCGCGGTCGTTCGCGGGCGCGTTCCGGTCATAGCCGGCGCGGGGTCGAATTCGACGGACGCCGCCTGCGCGCGTGCAAAGAGAGCAGAGGCGCTCGGCGCCGACGCCGTTCTCGTCGTTACGCCCTATTATAACAAGGCGAGCCGCGAAGGACTTTATATGCATTACGAGAGGGTTTGCGGCGCGACGTCTCTTCCCGTCGTCGCGTACAACGTGCCGTCGCGCACCGGGGTCGACCTCGGAGTCGACACGCTTGAACGGCTGTCGGGGATCCAGAATTTCGCCGGGATCAAAGAAGCGTCCGGCAGCGTTTCGCGCTCGGCGCACATTATATCGCGCTTCGGCAAAGAGCTCCCCGTTTATTCGGGATGCGACGAGATAAATCTCCCGATCTTTTCAATCGGCGGCGCGGGCGCCGTTTCCGTCGTTTCCAACGTATTTCCGAAGGAGTGCGCCGCCCTTTGGGAGCGCGCCTCACGCGGCGACTTGCCGCGCGCCGCGGCGATATCCGACGCGCTTTTTCCGTTCGTCCGCGCCCTTTTCTCCGAGGTCAATCCGATCCCCGTGAAGACCGTGATGGCGCACCTCGGACAGATAAAGGAGGAGTTCCGCCTTCCTCTTTGCGAAACGGATGAGAGAAAAAGGGCGGCGCTTGTCGCGGAGTATGAGAGAACTGTCGGGAGGCCCTCAAAAATATAAAAAGAAAACGGC
>JAFXWT010000265.1 GCA_017542695.1 Clostridia bacterium | reverse complement strand
GTCAGAAACATAATGAAACTGACCTCATATGCCAACTTCTTAAAATACGGGCAATACAACACGTCGCCGTTTGCATCTTTGACGAAAACCATGTTTACGATGTTGCCGACCAAATCTCTTCTCTCTTCAAGAGTGAGGAAATCCTTGACAAGTACCGTAACGGTGTTTTCTCCAGCCCCGACCGCGATCGAGATCCTCCCGGACAAGTCTCTCTTGTTCCCGGCTTCGCCTAAAGCGTCGGAAAAGCTTTTGGCCGTTACGATTGTTTGTTTGATTGTTTTTTTCGCCATGTCCTTAATCTCCTTTGTGCTCTTTGTATTTCGCGCACACTCCGTCCGCGATTTCTTCCTGAATTCTTCCTTCTTTTGCTTTCCGCAAAATACTGCAGTTGCGATTGTAGCGAGAGCATCTTTGACACACTCCCTCAAAAGACTCGAGAGCCTGTTTGTTCTTGAATATCCCGATGTAATCAACGGGGTGGATTGTCAATTCAACCCTTGGATTTTCGCTGTCGTAGTAGATGCCTTGCACTCTTTCGCAGGTGGTGTTGTCGTCCGCCCAAATTGCGTGCGAGTCGGTAATCGCGTCAAGCAAACACTTGAAGTAGTTGTTCGGGTCTTGCCCTGTTGACGCGAAGTAGAATACCGCGTCAATATAGAAGTGCTGAGACTTGTTTGCTTGAAGACTCCATCCTTGCTGTTTTACCTGCTCGAAAACGTATTTTGCGAACTCGCTTTTGTACTTCTTGGCTTCGTTTGTTGTATACATGATCGAAACGGGTCTTCCGTTTTTTACAATAGTCCGAAGCCCCGTGAAGTGATTTACGCTCGGAGGCATTGGGCTGATTAGAAATAACTCGTTTCCCATATTCAACAAACCTAAATCCTTTCATTCATTTTCAAAAAAATGCGGGACTGCCGCACAAACGACAGTCCCGCCGGTAAACATTTCCTATATCTACCGGTATTGCCGTTTTGATTACGGTTCCACGTCTGTCTTCGTGATGGTCAGAACTTTGCCGGTCGCATCCTGAAGCAGGTCGAACTCGACATCGACGCTTGTGGGGTCTCCGTCACCGCTGTAGCTGATGTTCAGAGCGCGCTTCGGGCAAGCCTTGTGGAACGTGATGCTCTCCGCATAGGTGAGCCCGTCGGCATCCTGCCACACAGTATCCGCGGTGATGATGAAGTACTTCGGAACCTCGTTCGCTTTGTTCTGGAACGTGACCGTGGTCGCGGTAGAGCCCGCCGCGCCGCCGGCCATGAGCGTGAGCAGCTGCATAGTGAGAATCTGGGTGGAAAGCTTGAATGTGCCCTGAACGGGGTCGTTGAACCCGATCTTGTTCACATGATCCTGCCCTCCGGTAGCCCAAGTACGATCTCCGCTGATGTCGATGTCGCTGACGTTGGCGAAATCAATCGTCATCAGAGGATCGCCACTCATGCTCGTGTTCGCCGCGTCATAGATCCTGACGTTCAGGCCGTATCTGTTGGCAAACTGTTTGGTTGCACTGATGTTAGGCATAATGTCTATCTCCTTTTGTATTAAACGTGTTCGAGAATAGGTTTAAGCCAGTCCTCGAATTTGAACTTGTCCCCTCCGTGTGCGCTGAAGATTTTTTCGTTTAAGTCAGAAAAGCGCATATAGCTAATTTGAAAAAAGGCGTCGTACAATTGGAATACAGTCAAATCCCATACGTTAAGAAGATTATAAGTTGGGTGTATCGCGCATAGCTTGGAAACTATGTTCCCAATGTGATACTCCGGCCTATCCTCTTTTTCGTTCTCTTTAGACTGTTTTTTTGCGAAATTTTGCGCCTTTTCCCACAACTCCTTTGCTCTTTCATTAGAAAATTTTGTCTTGGACTCGTCTGTGTCATCGTTGACACCGATGAAATTCATTTGCAAAATCGTCTTCCGAACGTTTTCGAAGTTGTTCCGACCGATTTCTCCAGAAAGGTGTTGCCCCTCATCGTCGGAAGTTGTTGCAACATATTTGCGTCTTGCGCTATCCCAAGAAATATCTTCAAGCAAAAAAAACGCGAGAACCTCACGGCAGAATTCTCTCGTTTGCTCCAGAAGTGTGATTACGTCAAAGGCTGTGAGTCTTTCTTCTGCGGCAAGTCTGTCGACTCCCCTCAAGCCTAAGAGCCTATCGTACTGAAGTATTTTTTCTTTGTCCCACGATAGAAAACTGAGGTACAAGTTGTATGTGTTATATCCGAGGCCGCTCCGTGGACACAATTCTTTAAGAACAGGAGAACGAAAATGTCCGATCCCGTCTACAAAAATCGGGTCTCCGGAAAGCATGTCGAAATAATTGAACTTCATGCTTATACCCTTTGTACACCTTTGTTCCTAAAATCAGAAACAAAATATGTTAACTCCCGTGCAGTGAACCCCGTGGGTGAGGATATCGTCTTCACGGAATTGAGCGTCAAACAACCGATTCCAAAAATTTCAGACCCGTTAAGAATTTTGTCGATGTTTCTCACGAGATTATCCCGACGATTTCCGATGACGCCCGGGAATTTTTTCGTGTCTATGCTCATAAAATCCTTGTGGCAAATTACCGTTACGTAAAGCCTGAAGTCTTGGATGGTTGGAGTTGCAGACCTAATCAACTCGGCTTCTACGCACACAAACGCTCTCGCTTCCGTTGTTGTTGCGTCTACATAGCCATAGTCAAACAGGTACTTGTCAAAAACATCGTCCGCCTCATCCGAGTCCATGTCGATGTTTGCCTCGTCTGTTAAAAGGCTGACGATGTCTTGATTTGTTCCGAGCTTCTGAATCGCTTTTGCGGGATACTCGACCAATTCATCTAAAAATGTTTTAGCCAACAGTAATCACCTGCACTTTCTTTTCAAAAGACCCGTATATATTTCCTTCGTCTTTAACCGTGATCGTGATTTCTCCTCCGATTAAAGATTCGTTCATTGGAACTTCGACGCTGACAACGCCGTCGTTGATCGAAACGATGACGCCATCAGGCACGCTTGTAACCCAAACCGGCACAACGCCCGCAACGGGCGAACCTTCTTGGTCGAGGAATGTAGCCGTGTACTTCTTTGTAGTTCCGATGCGTATAGCATCTCTACCCGAGATAGTACAACTCCCGCCGACAGAAGGGCTCGGAGTGTCTCCGGAGTCGACGTAAGCATCGCAAATCAGCGTCGCGATGTCATCGTTCGATTCGTTATACACGTCTCTTTGGAGAGTAAGAACCATAAGGTGGCTGCCTTCTCCAAAGTTTCTCGACTTCAAATCAATCCCCATAACTTTGTAAACCTCAAGAACCAGATTGCCATCGGGAGCAAATATGGTTCCAAAAGAAAGCCTCTTGTCAATGAAGAGCTTGAGTGTGCTCGAGTCCATAGAACAGTAGAGCTTATAGGTGTTGACGGGGACATAGGCTGCCGGATCGGTCGTCTTGCGAGAATAAGACCCATCGTCGATAACGCAGTAGCGTGTAATGATGGGCGCGGAGTTGTTCTGGAAACGGAGTATGTCGTTGCAGACCCACATCTTTCCGTTGATAATACCAACCTTGTCTGTGTACAGCTCGACGACGATCCACTTTTCATCAAGACATTCGACGATGTCTCCGATGTGCAGATTCGTACCGGGCGCGGCCTTTATGTCGCACTCCAGCGTCGTAATTCTTGACGCGACAATGGGGGTTGTGACACCCTCAACGACCGCATCTGCTTGGTACGCAGGGTCTGCGGGCATTCCGTTCAGGAATGCTTCAACCGCTTGTTCGATCGCGAGTTCGCGTGCATCATCAACGGCTGTATTTCCCAAACTCAGAAGTTTCTCCCAAAGTTCCCAATCTTCTACGATAGCGGAAGTCGTCTGGGGGGAAGGGATGTTTGTCTGTTGATCCGGCATGGTCACACCTCCCCGTAGTATTTCGTGAGTACGGTTTGTATGAGCCTCGTCGAGCGCAACACCGTCGACCTCCACTTTGTGAAGTCTCCGTCTACGCTCGCCTTTAATGCCCACAGGTTTCCTTGCACTTCCGCAACTTCTCTAATGTTGGAAAGTTCCGGGTGGCAACTAAACGCGCCGTCGAAGTTTGCGCAAAGGTTGTCGATATATTCTTCAAGATGATTGTCGACGCCTTGCTCTTTCGCCTCTCGCATAGGGAGAAGCTTGAAAATTTTGCCTTGCAGAGAGGTCAAATATGTTTCTGTGATAGTCATAACCCCTCCTTATGTTTTCAGCGTGCTCAAAGTATTGTCGAAGTAAGAATACTTCTTCATACGACTGTCGAACTCGCCACGAATCGTTTTGCGCAGCGTCTGAACTTCCTTAAGGAGATTTGCCGGACTATAGTAGTAATAGTCTTTGCTATTCAGGACGTTTTTGAGCAGCTCGCTATTCATGGTTTTGTACGACACCCAGTAAAAAGCAACGCCGAGGGCGAGGATCTCAATCTCCTCGTCCCCGAGGTCGTTGTTAAACTGTTTCAGCGTCAAGTCGTAGTCTCCAAGATCAACTTTGCAGATCCTTTGAAACTCCGTCTTTGCGGAAATCAAATACTTTTCCAGCACGC
>JAFXWT010000264.1 GCA_017542695.1 Clostridia bacterium | reverse complement strand
TATCTATGCCACGCTCTCGGCAATACGGTATTACAACGATAAGCTCGGCGGGAAATATGAGATGCCGAAAGACAACAAAGAGTTACATCTTGAAAAGCGGCATCCCGGTGCGCTCAACCGCGCGTGGATGGATTCGGAGATCGAAAAAGCTTGCCGTGTTGCCTATGAGATGAAGGGCGGAGGGGATCATCTGGATATTATTGCCGCTTTTCGTCTCGGTCAGCGTTTTGGCCTGCGCGTCAATGAGAGCGTTCAGGTCAAGGTCGGTGATTTGGAATACGCACTCAGAACCCGTCAGTTTCATATACCGAGAGGCAAATGCGGTCAGCGTAGAGATATCCCGGTCACGACCAAAGAGCAGATCACGCTGCTTGAAAAGCTGATCGCTTACGCCAAGAAGAAGGGCAAGGAATCCGGAGACTATCTGCTTTGCGATAACCATGACAACAGCGTCTTTGAAGAGAAGAAGCGTATCGAGCGCTGGGTCAGCAATCACAAGCACAAGTTCCAGGATCCCGACAGAGCTTCCAAAGTCGAACCCGGCAAAAAGCCAAGAGCCACCAAACGCCTCGGTTTTCACTCGCTCCGGCATACCTACACGCAAAAGTCGATGAAGACTATGCGTGAACAGGGCTTGCCCGACAAGAAAGTCCGCAAAGAAGCGTCCGAATCCCTCGGTCATCATCGCACCTCGATTACGAAAATTTACGAAGAATGATCCGTATGCGCCCACGGCGCACGCGATTATATACCTAAATTTTAATTTTATGAAGGAGATTTTTGAATATGAAAACGATCGTAATCACTTAACATCACCCACGAAAGGAGGTAGTCCTATTGAAGAAAACGGCGATGAAGGAGATGATAGAGAAATTTGAAATGATGCCGGTCTCCCGCAGCACTATTACGGTGGACGGCAAGGAATATACAGTAGTCAGCCATTATACCGGCAATAAAGACGTGGATACGGTCATACGCACGCTTGCCGAAAAGAAAGCGTACGAAGAGACAGCGCATAAGGCGTGAATCAGGTCAAAGCGGCTTGATTGGTTCACAATTTTATGCTATACTTTGATTGCATACAATTAAGCTGCTTTGACAAGGAAGGAGTTAGAAAACGAAATGTCAAAGCAAAAATTGAATAAGAGAGCAGGTCTTTATTACAGACTTTCCAAAGACGACGAGCGCACCGGCGAATCGCTGTCCATTGAGAACCAAAAGCGCATCTGCGAAAAGTTCGCAAACGAAAACGGTTTTGAGATCGTGGACGAATACGTTGACGACGGATGGACGGGAACGAACTTCAACCGTCCCGACGTACAGCGGCTTCTGGAGGATGCAAGGAACGGAAGAATCAACGTCATCATCGTAAAAGACCTTTCCCGCTTCGGACGGAATTACATTGAGGTCGGTCAGTACACGGACTATATCTTCCCGACGTACAATATCCGCTTTATCGCCCTCGGGGACAACGTGGATTCCGCTAACACCGAAAACGCGGGGATGGATATGACGCCGATCATGAACGTCTTCAACGAATGGCACGCGGCGAACACATCCAAAAAGATCCGCGCCGTCATCGAAGCGAACGCGAGAGCCGGAAAATACCGCGCCGGGTTTGCTCCCTACGGCTACGTCAAGGGTACGGACGAAAAGAAGCTGCCGATCCGCGACGAACCGGCGGCGAGTATCGTACACCGTATGTTTGAGATGAGAGCAAGCGGGATTAGTCCCAACAAGATCGCCCAGACCTTCAACGATGAGGGGATCCTAACCCCGGGCGACTACAAAGAGCAGAAATTAGGCATACCGAACACACGGCACTCCCACCATCTCTGGTCTTGTACGACGGTAAAGCAGTTACTGCAAAACCCGACCTATCTCGGTCATCTCGTGCAGATGCGGACGACGAATCTTTCGTACAAGAACAAGAAAGTCGTCAAGCGCGATCCGGACGAAATGGTAACGGTGGAAAACACGCACGAAGCCATCGTCAGTCAGGAGCTTTGGGACAAGTGCCGTGAAATGGAAGCG
>JAFXWT010000263.1 GCA_017542695.1 Clostridia bacterium | reverse complement strand
GATTCCTTCATTATCGGTTTGACCGCCACCCCGGACAAGCGCACTTTGGCGTTTTTCAATCAGAACGTTGTCAGCGAATATTCCAGAGAACAAGCTATTATTGATGGCGTCAACGTTGGAGAGGATATCTTTTTGATTGAAACCAACGTTACCAAAAACGGCGCTCACATCATGAAACAACAAATCGAATACCGTGACCGTCTGACACGGGCAAAGCGTTGGAAACAGATGGATGAAGATATGGATTATACCGCATCCAACATGGATCGCGACGTAGTCAACCCAAGCCAGATTCGCACTGTCATCCGTACTTTCAAAGAGTGTCTGCCGACAATGCTCTTCCCGCATCGTCACGAGGTGCCGAAGACTCTTATCTTTGCCAAAACAGACAGCCATGCAGACGATATCATTCAAATCGTCCGCGAGGAGTTCGGTGAAGGCAATGAATTCTGCCAAAAGATCACTTGCCAGGCAGATCGCCCGGAAACCGTTCTCAGCGCTTTTCGCAATGATTACTATCCCCGTGTTGCAGTAACCGTTGATATGATCGCCACCGGTACCGATGTGAAACCCATCGAGTGCCTGATTTTCATGCGCGACGTCCGAAGCAAAAACTACTTTGAGCAGATGAAAGGTCGCGGCACTCGTACCCTTGACAAAGACGATCTGCAGAAGGTTACGCCCTCCGCCACGGAAAACAAGGATCATTTTGTCATCATTGATGCCGTCGGCGTCACAAAATCAAAGAAGACAGAAACCCGTACACTGGAGCGCAAACCGTCTGTCAGCATGAAAGAACTGATGCTGAACGTGGCAATGGGTGCCAAAGATGAAGACACCCTCACGTCGCTTGCGAACCGCGTGATCCGTTTGAACAGCCAGATGACTGATAAAGAGCACGCCGAATTCTGCAAGACTGTCGGAAACAGCGCAAGTACGGTTGCGCAACGCCTGTTGGATGCCTTTGATCCGGACGTTATTTCCGCAAAAGCCGGCGTTGACTTGACTGACGATCACGAGCTGACCGAGGACGAACAGCGCCGCATGGATGAGGCAAAAAAAGAACTGGTCAAAGAAGCGGTACAACCGTTCTATAATCCCGAAGTTCGGGATTTCATTGAGAACGTGCGTCGCAGTCACGAACAGGTTATCGATTCTGTCAATATCGACTCTACCCTTTTTGCCGGTTATGATACCGATAAGCAGGCGAATGCGGATCGCATTATCAAAACCTTCCGCGAGTTCATCGAGGAAAACAAAGATGAGATCCTTGCTCTGCGGATCATTTACGATCAGCGGTACAAAGATCGTCCTATGGCAATTTCGAAACTCAAAACGCTGTATGAAAAACTCAAGGCGCAAAACATCACCATTGAGCGCCTATGGGATTGTTATGCCATCAAAAAACCGGAAAAGGTGCGTCGCGGCACTGTGTCACAGCTCACAGACCTGATCTCTATCATTCGGTTTGAGATGGGTTATGCCGATGATCTCACCCCGTTTGCGGACAGAGTGAATTACAACTTCATGCAATGGACGTTGCGCCGGAATGCAGGTAACGTGCATTTTACGGACGAGCAGATGGAATGGCTGCGCCTGATCAAGGATCATATCGCTGTTTCACTCAGTATTGAGCCGGAAGACCTCGATCTCAGCCCGTTTGACAGGAAGGGTGGTTTGGGACGGTTTTACGACGCTTTCGGCGATCAGTATATAGCCGTATTGCAGGAAATGAATCTGGAACTGGTGGCGTAAATAAGGAGATTATTAAATGAACAGCGATTGGAAATACGTCCCGTTTTCAGATCTGTTTGAGTGGTGCCAAAAATCAAACATCGGCTCAAGAGAGGGAAAGGATAACGGTAAGTACCCTCTTTACATCGCAAGTGCAACGGAAATCAAGCGCTACGACGAGTATCTTGAAAGCGGAGAATCCTTGGTGTTTGGAACAGGCGGTAATCCTTGCATTCATTTTGTTACCGGTAAATTTGCATATACGAATCATACCGAAGCAGCTAAAAAGCGTAATGACAGCATTTGCACGAAGTTCTATTATTACTATTTTCAAAAAGACCGATTTTCTTTGCTACAAAGTACGTTCGTCGGTGGCGGCATAAAGAATTCTTCAAAAAAGAAGATAGGCGCTTTACTTGTTCCTATCGTTAACATTACGGAACAAAAACGCATTGTTGCTCGGATTGAGGAAATGTTTTCCCAGCTTGATGCAGGCGTGGACACTCTGAAAAAAACAAAAGCGCAACTTGCGGTTTATCGACAGGCGGTGCTGAAAGAAGCGTTTTCTGCTTGCAAGGCAAAGAAACCTATCCGCGAATTATCCTCACTTGTAACCAGTGGTTCTCGTGGTTGGGCAGCATTCTACAATGAAAGCGGAGCAAGGTTTATTCGAATCACAGACTTAACGCGCACTGGAATTGAACTCAAGAATAATAATATCCAATACGTCCTACTCCCAGAAAAAGCCGAAGGAAAGCGTAGCCGTTTGCAATGTGGCGATGTGCTCGTTTCGATCACAGCGGATCTTGGTAGTATTGCATTGATCCCGGAAAAAATAGG
>JAFXWT010000262.1 GCA_017542695.1 Clostridia bacterium | reverse complement strand
TGGCCGAAGCCCATGCGGATATTGCCGACGATAAGCGGCTTGCCCGTGAACTCTTCGTTTTCTTCGCCGAAAACGATGTTCTGCACTCCCATTTTTGAGAGCGTGTCGATCGGCTTGAAAGCTATCTTATAGTCGGCGCCGGAGTCGTCGCCGAACTTCTTTATATATTTCGCCTTACTCTTTTCGGCGGCTCTGACCGTTTTCGCGTCGATCACGTTTCCGAAGATCACGCCCGTTCTGTCTTTCATTTCAGAACTCCTTTCGCAGTGTCGTATTTTACCGTGTGCTCTTTCCCGTCAAGCTCGTAATTTATAGTTATGATCTCGTCGAATCTTTCAAACGACGTGACGCGCGCGCGCTCGAAGAGGTCGAGAGCTTCCGACAGGAGCTTTTTCTTCCTGCCGTCGTACCGCGCGATATTGTCCGACGTCATCATAACGCTTCCGAACAGGGCGTTGATCGTCAAAAGAGCGCGGCGCTGTGCGGGCGACATCGAGATATTGTCATCGCGCAGCAGAAAGACGTCGGGATCACACCCGAAGAGCCTTCCGTCCATGAACGAGCGGACGACGGTGTTCTGGAGCGTCACCTTCGTCGAGATGCGCTCGCGGTGCATAAATCTCATGAACCACGAGTCGTCGAATTTGAGGGATACGTCCGGACCGACGCGCAGGTAGTCGAACTTGCCCGCGGCGTTGATAAGAGTCGCGCCGCAGCCGAGGATCAGTTTATCCCCGAGGACTTCGCGAAGGAACGAATAGGCGTACTCCGCCGCCTCGCTCCTCGTCTTGCCCTCGTAGTCGGGCAGATTCGCGGCGTAGAGGAAATCGAGTTTGAAGAAGTCAAAGCCCATATCGGCGTAGTGCCTGAGGCACTTCGCGATATACGCCTTCACCTCTTCGTTCTCGAGGTCGAGCGCGAAGAAGCCGGACCAGTTCGAGCCGCACTTGACGCACTCGCCGTCCGAGCCCTTTTTGACCCAGTCGCGGTGTTCGGCGTAAAGTCTGCTCTTTTCCTCGGCGACAAACGGCGCGAGCCAAATGCCCGCAAGATACCCCTTTTCGTGTATCTTTTTTGCGATAGGCTCAAGTCCCGACGGGAACTTATTCGCATCGACGTCGAGCCAGTCGCCGACGAACGTCTCGTATCCGTCGTCGATCTGGAAGAGATTGAAGCGCGAATCGAGCGCGTCGAGGTCGCGCAGCATTATCTCCTCGTTTATGTTCTGATAGTAGTTGTACCACGACGTATAGCCGAAGATCTTTTTCGTTTCCTTCCTCGGGAAGTATTCATCGAGAGCGACTATGCCCTCCTCATAGCTTCCGCGGTACATATAGTCGCACACGACTATCTCGTCTCCCGCGCGAAGGGTCAGGCCGCGCACGTCGGAGATCAGCGCGACGGAACCGATCCGTCTGATGACCTCGATTATGAGGTAGGCGCGCTCTCCGTTGAGGTTGGCGACGAACGCGCCGCTCGTGCCCTTAACGTAGAAGAAATCGTAGCCGTGAAGGATGCGGCGGTCGTACTCGTAGAAGGTCGCGTCGCCGTAGCGGTCGAGAGCGAAGTTCCTGACGAGCGCGGCGGGGAGCGCCTTTACGTTGCGCTCTCTCGCGTCCGCGTAATATTCTCTCGTTTCCGTCCACGACTGATAGCCGTTTATGAAATAGAGGTCGCCCTTGGGG
>JAFXWT010000261.1 GCA_017542695.1 Clostridia bacterium | reverse complement strand
TATGTGATTGAGTGAGGAGATTTGCCGATGGATCTGAAAAAAACCAAACTATGCGACATGGTAAAAAGATATTGGAAGCAGTTATTATCCGCTCTGGATTACGTGATGACGAACAAAAAGGGTGAGAGTACTCTGCCCGACGACGTTATCAAAATCATTGCCAGAGCGTTATTAGTGGATGCCGTGGCTTTTTTCGGTACAGAGAAAGGAAGAGCCGAGTTCGAAGAATGGAAACGTGAAAACGGGGAAATGCAGAAAGACGAACCGGACAATCGTAAGAAGGCGCATTGTCAACAAGATAACGCAGCGTCCTCTCAGGAAGATGACGGGAAGGAAAGAAAAGCCGGGTAGTCAGTCTCTGTTCAGATAAAAAACAAATCCGAACCAGTTCCGGGTAACGAACAAGTTACCTGAACGGTTCGGATAGGGTTGTATTGGTGACCCGTACGGGAATCGAACCCATGTTTCCAGCGTGAGAGGCTAGCGTCTTGACCGCTTGACCAACGGGCCGCTTGCGCGCTTTTCGTGCGCAAGTGGTATTATATCATATAAAAAGGCAAAAATCAATACTTTTTTGAAATTTTCTCTTTATTTTTCAAAGTGGCATGATTTTATCATTTTGATGTTTTTCTTTGTTCAAAAGCGTTCTGGTACGGTAATGTCATGTGAAAAATTGATAAAAAATGATAAAAAATCGAAAAAATGTAACGGAAAATATTGCAATTAACATGAAAATATGGTAAAATATATAACCATGATATCATGTTTTCCCAAATTGCTGAAAATACTGCGGGAAGAGGACGGAAGAGTATGCTCGTTTTGCAAAGTACATTTGATAACTACACCTATATGGGCGACGCGTCGGTCATAGCCATTTGCGTAACCATATTCATATTGCTCGGATCGTCTTATGTCAGCCGCACGCGCGGCTTCCGCATTTTTTCCGCGATCATCGGGGCCGTGCTTTGGGCGGCAATAGTCAATATCGTATATCACGAGTTTCTTGTACATTATACACCAGAGCTTCGATATGCGATATATACGCTCAGACTCGTCTATCATTTCCTGCTCTTTGATGTGCTTGCGCTGTTTTCTCTGTATGCGTCGGTTGTCTCAAATCTTGAGCATCGGAAAGCAAGGTCGATAGCGATCGTCTCCACCGTCTTGTTTGGCGTGATAATGGGAGCGGACATAGCGCTGACAGCCGTCGGCACCGGCTTCCGTCTCGCGGAGGACGGCACGGTCACGCAAGGTACGAATGTATTCCTGATCGGCTACGTCTTGTTTGCTTTTTTGATAGCGTCGCTGATGCTTTGTATCAGACAACTCGTTTACAAAAGAGTTATGTACGGATTTTTCGCCACTATGGCGCTTGCCGTCGTTATCAGAGTTATTCAGATCGCGCTGAATCAGTCGGCGCTGGTGACGATGACGTTCATTCTTCCCATACTCGCGATGCTGTACTTCATGCATTCGACCCCGTATAATGTCAAGGACGGAACTCTCGACATTCGCGCTATGGAGGATATGGTACATAATTTGTACGTCAAAAAAGAGCCGTTCATTTTAATGAGTCTCTTACTCCCCGATTTCAGCGAGGAAGGGAAAGAGCTTCCCGAGGCGATCCGCGCGCAGACACGCAGATTTGCCCGCGAATATTTCCGCGACGGCGTTCTGTTCCGGGTAAACAATGGTCAGATCGTGATGATCGCGAAGAAAAAGTCCAACCCCGACTACGAGGAATGGATGCAGATGATCCTCGACGCATTTGCGGGGCAATACGAGCATTTCAATTACCCGTATAAAATAGTATACGGAGAATCCATCGAGGATATCAGCGAAAGGAACGAGTACGCTCTTTTGATTGACAGCGTCCACATGGCTATCCCCGAAAATACGGTTCATCGTTTGTGCGCGGACGACATCAGGGGCTTCGATCAGGATAAATATATCCTCGGCGAGCTGGCGGACATTTACAATAAACGCGACGTAAACGATCCGCGCGTTCTGGCGTTCTGCCAGCCGGTGCTGAATATCAAAACGGGAAAGTTCGACACGGCAGAGGTGCTGATGCGACTCAAACTTGAAAAATCGGGCGTCGTCATGCCCGTCAAGTTCATTCCGATAGCGGAGAGCCACGGGTATATCCACGTGCTGACAGAGATCATTTTGCACAAGACGTGCCAAGAAATCAAGAAGATGTCAAACGAGGGATATTATATCAACCGTATAAGCGTTAACGTTTCGGTGCTCGAACTGAAATTGGATGATTTTTGCGGCGACATCGAAAGTATCATCGAAAACAACGGCATCGAGAGCGACAAGATCGCTCTTGAGATCACGGAATCTCAGACAGACGCCGATTTCATGATAATGAAAGAGAAGATCGAGATGCTTCATGAGCACGGAATCCAGTTCTATCTCGACGATTTCGGTACGGGATATTCCAACATGGAACGTATCATGGAAATGCCGTTTGACATTATCAAGTTCGACCGCTCAATGCTCATCGCAAGCGGAATGGATAAGCGTTCGGAAAGGATCGTCGAAAATCTCGCTCATATGTTCAAGGATATGGATTACTCCGTGCTTTACGAGGGAGTCGAGGACGAAGAGGCGGAAAAGCGTTGCAAAGAAATGTCCGCGTCTTATCTCCAGGGCTACAAGTATTCCCGCCCGATTCCGATCGAAAATATCCGAGACTTTTTGCCGAAAGCCGAATGAATTTTCAAATAAAAGGCACTGCCTGAATGCAGTGCTTTTTTTATTCCCGCGCCGCGAGATATTCTTCAAGCGTCAGCCCGCTTTGGGCGATCTCCGAAGCGCATGCGCCGACGTATCTGAAATGCCACGGCTCGAACGCATAACCCGTCACGTCCTCTTTTCCGCGCGGATAACGCAGAATAAAGCCGTATTCAGCCGCGTGCGCGATGAGCCACCTGTATTCATCCGTGTCGGCAAACGACGTCTCCGCACTCGCTATCGAGTGCATATCGACAGCAAGCCCCGTGTGATGCTCGCTGTATCCGGGCGGCGCGATGTACCGCTCCGTCAGCCGCACTGCGTCTTCCGCGCCGTAACCTTTTGACACGTACATCTCGCGCCTGATCCCGAATATTTTCGCCTGATATTCGCGCGAACGGTACGCGCTCGTGACTGTGATGTTATATCCCGCCTCGTCCGCGGCAGCAAGGAGCGCGTCGAGCGCCGTTGCCGCGTCTTTTTGCATATACTGCATCTCCCGTCCGTCGCGCCGTGTGTGGAAAATCGGTGCAAGTTCACCTATTACCGCTTTTTCGCTTTCAACCGGGAAGGGGTTCGATTTGTTCACAAGCGTGAGATATTTTTCTCCAGACGGCACGAGCGAAAGAAGCATGACGACAGCCAAAAATAATGTTTTCATATAATCACCTCGCCGTTATTATTTGACGCGGCGATATTTTTATGCAAAAAAGCAGACGCCCGCAGGCGTCTGCTTTTCGATTTTATTTAATCAATCGTAGAGTTCTTTCAGCTTCTGGAGTCTGTCGTACTTCGCCGCCGCGTTTTCTTTGCCTTTTTCAAAGAGGGCTTCCGCTTTCTCCGGGAACGACTGAACAAGACGAGCGTAACGGGTTTCCGTCTTGATGAAGTCGACATAGTCGGACGTCGGTTCTTTCGAGTCTACCGTGAGCTTGTGCTCTGCCGTCGGGTTATATCTGAACATCTGCCAGTAACCCGCCTCGACAGCTTTCTTCATTTCGCTCTGGCAGTTCTGCATGCCGCCCTTAAGACCGTGCATCTCGCAGGGAGCGTAGCCGATGATGAGCGACGGACCCTTGTATGCTTCGGCTTCGGTGAGCGCCTTGAGGAACTGATTCATATCTGCGCCCATGGCGACCTGTGCGACGTAAACATAACCGTAGGACATGGCGATCTGCGCGAGATCCTTCTTGCCTATTGCTTTGCCTGCCGCCGCGAACTGAGCCACCTGACCGATGTTCGACGCCTTCGACGCCTGGCCGCCTGTGTTTGAGTAAACCTCAGTGTCGAATACCATGACGTTTACGTCTTCGCCCGAAGCGAGAACGTGGTCAAGGCCGCCGAAACCGATGTCATAAGCCCAACCGTCGCCACCGAAAATCCACATGGACTTCTTTGCGAGGTAGTCTTTTTCAGCGAGGATTTCTTTAGCAGCGTCGCATCCGCAAGCTTCGAGAGCCGCGACGAGCGCCTTCGTTGCGTCCGCGTTCTTCACGCCGTCGTCAAACGT
>JAFXWT010000260.1 GCA_017542695.1 Clostridia bacterium | reverse complement strand
TTTTTGCAGATATACTACGGCGCGGGCTGGAGATATATCAAGCAGTATATCTTCATGTCGAACTACGCGTCCGATATAAACGGATGCTGGACGAACAACCACGACGCGCTGTTCGATATTTATAACGAAGAGTATTTCAGAGACAATTACAACGAAATGGCGGAGCTTTTCGTCACCGCTCGCGATCTTGCTGAAACGGATGAGCAGAAGTTCCGCATCGACAGCGCCGCCGTCTCATGCAATTTCCTCGGCCTTGCCGCGACGTACGACCGCGACTATGCAAACGGCGACGCCGAATCCCGCGCAAAGTACGAGGAACGCTACGAGTGGCTCTGGCATTTCTATGACGACAACGCTTACAAAGAGAAAGTAAACGAATTCGGCATTAAGGGATACGTTTACGGGTTCGAGACCGGAAAAGCAAACCTCGCGGGCTTCCCGCAGACGCCGGGTGACGTCAGAAACCCGCTCACATGGATCTTTAACGACGACTTCGACGGACACGCCGGATACTGGGAATTTCCGTTCGGCAAAAAACAGTAAACCATATTTCCACGGAGGAAAACATAAATGAAAAAGATCATCTCATTCATCCTGACGCTCGTTATGATCGTCTCGGCGCTTTGCTTTTCGTCTTCTGCCGCGACGGCGACGAGAAAAGCTCACGGCTATCTGCCCGGCGACGCGAACGACGACAACGACGTTTCTATGAAGGACGTGCTTATCATGCGCCGCTATATCGCGGGGCTTGAGGAGACAAAAGCGATCGATATGATCGCCGCCGACGTCGTCGAGGACGACGACATTAACGCGAAGGACGTTTTGAAGATCCGCCGCGTTATCGCCGGACTTGACGAGATCTCGGGAAACAACGAAGACGGATATTACAAAGTTGACACCGTCACCGTCGGAGGAAAGAATATCACGAGATATTCCGTTCTTATCCCGTCTGACGCCGACGAGTGCATGGAGTATTCTTCAAAGCAGCTGACGAATTACATAAACTCCGCGTGCGGAATCAAGATGAATATCGTTGACGACCGCGATGCGTGCGAGGATTATCTGATCGAGTACCGGCTTGACTCGGAAGACGAATATTCTCTCGGAGACGAGGGTTACAGGATCGAAGTCGGCGAGGACGGCAACGTCGTCATATACTGCGGCGCGCGGCGCGGATGTCTGTACGCGACGTACTACCTGCTCGAAAAATTCATCGGTTACCGTTTTCTCACGGATAAGGTCGAGTATCTTTATAAAGCAAATAATGTCGATCTTCCGATAGGCTTCGCCGATGAAGAGATCCCCGTATTAGTATACCGCGGACTCAATCAGATCGGCGTTTCCGATGACAGCAGCGATTTAACGGCGATCAAGCTCCGTCTCAACGCCGTCGACGCGAGAGGATCCGGTAAAGCCGCTAACTTCAAATACGGCGGAGGCGTCGGAAACCTCTATATCCACGGTCACTCCTATGAGTATTCGGAAGCTGTCGGACGACAGCTCGATATGGCGAACGTCACCGACCTTGACAGCGCAGAGGCGATGGAGATCTT
>JAFXWT010000259.1 GCA_017542695.1 Clostridia bacterium | reverse complement strand
GCGGTGTACGGCTCGGTCTGACGCGCGGATTCAAGCTCTTCGCGGGTTATAAGCCCGACGTCGTGAAGCTCTTTGAGATCTATGAAATTAGGGTTTACCGAAAACGCGCCGAGCGACGCGTACGGCGACGCGAATTCGTTGGGCAGACAGAAGGGGAGTACCTGCCAATACGAAAACCCCGATTCTTCAAGAAAATCGACAAATTCGCGGCCTTCCTTGCCGAATGAGCCGCATGAGTAATCTCCCCAAAGGGACGAAACGTGCATCAACACGCCGCTTTTTCTTTCCATTTTGTTGTCCTTTCTACGTAAATGATATTTACCTTATCTGAGAACTACGCTCGTCTGCGCGGGAATCGTCAGTATCGTTCCGACGAGAGTCGGCGTTTCGGGTGTTATGGGGTTGCCGTCCTCGTCGACGGTCGGACCGTCGACGCCGATGTACGCGGCGAGAGTTTCAAATTCGAGATTGGTGACGTTTTTAATGTCGTACGACACGGTTTTCTTTGTCGTGTTGTGGATGACGCACACGGTCTCGCCGTCGTACGTTGAAGTGAATCCGCCGATCTTCGTGTTTTTGAATTCCAGCGCCTTGTATTCGCCGCGGCATATCTCGGGATTTGCCTTGCGGATCATGATGAGCTTTTTATAATACGAATAGAGACTGTCGCCGTCAGCTTTCTGATCGACGGCGGTTTCTTTGACCTGACTCGAATCGGGATAAACGGCTCCGACGGGATTTTTGACGGTGTCGCCGTCGCCCCATACCATAGCGAGACGGCGGTCGGCGTCGGTCAGCGCTCCGCCGCGCGAGCCGCGCATTCCGAGTTCTTCGCCGTAGTAGATGAAAGGAGAGCCGGACGAAAGAAGATAGAGGTTAGCCGCCATTTTCATGTTTCCGCTTGCGGCAGTGAGAAATCCCGCGGCGCGATCCATGTCGTGATTTGTCACAAACGGGATTATCATGGCGCCGTCGCGCATTTCTCTGATACGGGATACGTAGTTTTCAACGTATGCCGTATATCTGTTGACGTCGCCGCCCTTCGCCGTTTCGGCGATGAGTCCGCTGACCTGCGACGTTGAAAAATCGAAGCAGTCGAGGGCTGGGTAGTAAAGATCGGTTATTCCATCGCCGTCCCACACCTCGGCCACAGTGTAAATATCGGGATCAATCGAGCGGAGCTCGGAAAGGTACCAATTCCAGAACTCGACGCATTTTGCGTTGTCACCGTAATAAATGTATTTCGCCGCGTCGAAGCGGAAACCGTCGACGCCGAGATCGAGGTAATGTTTTGCGATGTTCAGCACCTCGTCGCGCACGTCGGGATTGTCAAAGTCAAGCTCGGGCATATCGCCCGAGAAGTTGCACTCGTAATAGTCGCCGCTGCCCGAGACCTGCGAAAAAGCTCTGCCCGCGGGCGCGCTTTCGCCTTTTTTGTAAAAACAGTAGTAATCGTAATATTTGTTTTCCGTATCGTTTCTTCTGTGAGATTGAATGAACTCCGAAAACCAGCTGCACATATATCCCGTGTGGTTGATCGGCAGGTCGATGATTATTTTCACGTTGCGCTCGCGGCAGAGGGCGACGAGGTCGCGCAGATCGTCTTCCGTTCCGAACGAGGGATCAACGGTGTAGTAATCGGTGACGTCGTATTTGTGATACGAGGGGGATTTGAAGATCGGCGTCAGCCATATTCCCTCGACGCCGAGACTCATGCCCGAGCTGTCGTCGCCGTCGTTAAGATAGTCGAATTTGTTGATTATACCGCGAAGATCGCCGATCCCGTCGCCGTTTGAGTCGGAGAACGAACCGACGAAGATCTCATAGAAAACGCGGTTGTTGTCAGTCGTTTTCTTTGTGTTTGTCTGCTTGATGTCGTTTATTATCGCCTCGCCTCCGATGCTCAGGACGTATTTACCGCTTTTGTCTTTTGTTTCGTTTTCGACAACGTGCGGCGCTACGCTCTGCCCGCACGACGACAAAATCGCGCCGCTTCTCGAAAAGATGCTGGGCGAGGCCGACCCGG
>JAFXWT010000258.1 GCA_017542695.1 Clostridia bacterium | reverse complement strand
GCGCCAAATTTTCTTATGATGGTGATTTCCTTGGTTATCTTGGATTGGAAGATATAGGGATTATCACAAATCACGACAAGGACTGCTTAGCGGCGGTCAGGCAAATGGCGACATCTTTGTAAAGCAAGCAAAAAACTGTAGCCTGATATCATTATATCGGCTATCTCAAAAAATGAAATAAACCAGGAGTCATCCTCTTGACTTCTGGTTTATGAATGAGAAAACGCCCTCGATAACACAAAAAAGCAAAATATCTTTTTTGGTGCAACGTGCCATTTAGAGTGGTCATAACGGATTCGAGTTATGACCACTCGTATGATCCATGGAGGAAGAATGCGCGCATGTGCCGTAAATACTTGATATTTTTTGGTGGTTTAGTCAAATCCGTTATCTCCGTTTGGGCCAAAAAGAGTGCTGATCTTGATGACCGGCGTTCTTTTTATATCCGTCTTATATAACAGCGCGCTTTTGACTCTTGTGGGATTCACAGCGTATCTACCCGATAGTCTTTGAATATCCGTTCAGTAACGATCTTTGTCATTTCAGCAGGAGTTTCGGAATATCCTCCCTTCGCCCATTTCAAAAAAATGCCGAACAGACCGTACGCCATATAGAAGCTTTCAAACGATTCGCGGGGAACGCCCCGGTCAAGGTCGGACAAAATGGTTTCATACGCTTTCAGGATCGGCGCTGTCTGCTCCTGCCGAAGCAGGATATCGTTCAATTCTCTCATAGACAGACAAAATTCAAAATACCTCTTCACACGGTAGACGTCATTGATCCTGTGCTTCTTCAGATCGTGTGCTTTTTCATACTTTCTCCACTCGGCCGTGATATAGGCGGTCAGAACGTCATCCTTCGTTACGTAATTTCTGTAGAAGGACGCCCTTCCGACTCCGGCTTCGCTGCACAGGTCTCTCACCGAAATCTCGGAGAGATCAGTCGTATATCAACAGCGGCAAAATGGATAAGACCAAAGAGCTCGGCGATAACTTCCAGCGTGATCTGACGAAAATGGTAAAAGGATTGCAGGAGAACATCCCCGGGATCGGTATCTTTATCTGGTCGCTCAACGAAGACGGAACGACGCACAACACGCAGCACACGATCCTGTCAAGCAACGTGTTCGATAAATTGGAAAACGGCAAAAGCGTATGCGACTGGATGATCGACGCAGTTAACGGCAACGTCGATACCTACGGTTTGCATTGGATCGGCATGGAGTGATCAGTCGAGTTTAAACTCCCGCCATACCGGTGACCGTTATACCAACAAACGAAGAAAACTTCTCCTTTGCGATCTCATTGTATCGCAAGGGAGGAGTTTTGTAAATTATGATGTTTTTTGTTCTGATCCGTGGAGGAAAATGCGCGCAGGGTGCCGTGAATACTTGATTTTGATGGGTTTGGTCAAATCCGTTATCTCCACTCGGACCAAACTTTGTATATACAAATCCAGTGCTTGTATTTGGTATTTGATCAAAGCTTTGAACACCTAATCCTCGTCATACACCATTTCATAATGCAGATGGAACGCCCCGGCAAGGTATCGGCGGCGAAGGTCGCTGTTTATCCATTTGATATTCTTTTGAAAAACTCTGCTGCCGCCGTTCCATTCGACCAGCTCGTCAT
>JAFXWT010000257.1 GCA_017542695.1 Clostridia bacterium | reverse complement strand
TTCGGTATGAATTTCGAGTTCTCACCGCTTTCCCGCGTCATTTGCGCCTGCGCCGGTCTCGGTTGTTCATTTTTGACGGGAACTTGCGAATGAGTCGTATCGGGAACAGCTTTCGCTTCCGCCTGCGGCGCGGGTTTTGCCGCTGCCTGCGGCGCGACCTGTCCCGTCGTCGCCTGCGGTATCTTGCCCGTCGTTATGCCGCTTGTCGTCATTTCGGTCGTTCTGATGAACTTCGGAACGGGCTTGCCCATGAACGATTTTTCATATTTGATCGTTGCGATCTGCGTCACTATGAACGATATCGCAAATCCGAACGTGATGTCGGTGAGAAAATGCGCCGCGGCGCACAGACGCGAGAATCCGACCGCGATCAGCCAAATGCCTACTCCGAGATAGGTGAGGCGACGCGGCTTGTCGCCCACGTTTTTGTCAAACCAGATCGGAATGAGGAAGAGGAGCGTCGAGTGACCGACGTGGCCGGACGGGAACGATTTCGACCCCGAGAACCAATTCGGCACGTACCAGCTCGTAAACTTCGACACGTCGTTTGCGGCGATCATTTCGATCAGGCGCGTGCGCCCCCAGACGATTTTTATCCCCTCGATCAGCACGAGTATCACAGCGGCGGATATCACCGTCACGACTGCGGGAATGAAGAAACGCTTCACCGTTTCCTTGCTGACCTTCGACACCGCGTACCGCATAAGGAAGAAGAACGCGAGCGCGAGCGGTATTATTATCGCGTAGTGCCATCCCTTGACGGCGCCGAGCACGTCCTTGAACGTCCTGTACCATCCGATGAACATCAGCACCATCGCCGCAAGATCGAATAACGCGACAAAAAACAGCGCGAGATTGCTCTTCTTTACGAGTTTTCTGATGTTTCTCACTATGACGCAGCAAGCAAACGACGAGAATATTATCGCCGGCCACTCGCCGATGATCTCAAGGAGTTTGATCATGAAATTCGATATGTGAACGAGCGACGCGTTGCTCACTTTCGTTCCCGAAAGAGCATAAGTGATATTGAAATCATAGACGGATCCTATGAATACGAGCGCGATGAACAGCACTTCGAGCGCTATCCAAAGAATGAGCCGTTCTCTTTTTTTCGTCATTTGAATCGTCCTTTCGGTAAATTGTCTGATAAAGCGGCCGATATGTTTTATATGCTCATTGACGCGGCCGCCGCGCCGATGATGCCCGCGTCGCTTCCGAGCGCCGCGATAGCGACTTTGGTGTGCAGTGTGCCGTATATCTCGTGGTCGAGCTTTGAAAAGAGCGGCTTTAACAAATGGTCACCCTCGTTGCATACGCCGCCGCCGATGAGAAGAATCTCGGGCTGGAAGATGTTGATGAGGTTTGCGATCCCGCAAGCGAGCTTGTCTATATATTCTCCGACGACCTCCGCGCCCGCGCGATCGCCCTTCTTCATCGCCGCAAACGCCGTCTTGCCGCCGACGTTTTCAACGTCGCCGCCGCATATCTCGTGCATCAGCGTGTCGCTCTCGGAGACGAATTTTTCCTTCGTCAGTTTGACGAGCGCCGTTGCGGAGCAGTACGCCTCAAAGCATCCGCGCCTGCCGCACGTGCACTTGCGCCCGTTGTGTACGATGACCATGTGACCGAGCTCGGCTCCGCCGAACTTGAATCCGGTGATCATCTTTCCGTCGATTATAACGCCCCCGCCGACGCCCGTCCCGAGCGTGATCATGACCAGCGATTTCGTTCCTTTGCCCGCTCCGGCAACGTATTCGCCATACGCCGCCAGATTTGCGTCGTTTCCTATCGCGATCTTCTCCTCGGTTATCCCCGTAAGCTCGGAAAAGATCTTCTTCATCGGGTAATCCCTGAAATTGATGTTGTTCGCGTATTCGATAACGCCCGTTTCGGGATTGACCGTTCCCGGCGCGGAAATGCCCGCTCCCGAAATATCGTCGGTCGTGATACCGATTTCGGCGCACAACTTTTTGACGTGCGCCGCCATGTCCGCGGCGATGGCGTCCGCGCCTCTTCGCGCCAGCGTGGGAACAGACCCCTTTATAAGCATATTAAAATTTTCATCAATTATTCCCGCGGCGATGTTTGTGCCGCCGAGATCGACGCCGACATAATATTTTTTCATGGCGAAATACCTCGTTTTGTATCAAAAAAATTTATTCTATGTTAATTATAGTATTTTATGCTTGAAGTGTCAAGCGAAAAAAAGTAAATTTTTTATGTATTTGAGAAAAGAAAAAATATATATTGAAATATCCCTGTTCCTGTGGTATAATAAATAATGAATATTTGTATTTTCAGATAAAAATGTGACGAGGAGAATAAAATGGACGATTTTCTTGAAGAATCTTTCGGAGAATACAGTATCGCCGTCAGCGCGATAGTGACCGAATTCAAGCTCGAAGCGCTCTACGAGCCCGACGATATCGAAAGCAGAAAGATCATCTGCTCCGACGTGAACCGTCCGGGACTCCCGCTTTCGGGATTTTTCGACTGCTTTGACAAGCGCCGTATCCAGCTCCTCGGAAAAGCGGAGCACCGCTATCTTTCGCAGCTCGGCGAAGCGGATCGGCTGTACAGACTCGAACAGTTCGGCGCGCACCTGCCGCCCGCGATAATCATCACGTCGTCGCTTTCCGCGTTCGACGAGATAATCGAGGCGTGCCGCACGTATAAGATACCGCTTTACAGAACGGACGCGACGACGTCGCGCTTCCAGTCGGCGCTCATCGCGTTCCTCTCTGTCGCGCTCGCCCCGCGCATCACGCGCCACGGCGTGCTCGTAGAGGTGTACGGCGAAGGTATGCTCATCCTCGGCGACAGCGGAATAGGCAAGAGCGAAACGGCGATCGAACTCGTCAAGAGAGGTCACCGTCTCATCGCCGACGACGCGGTCGAGATCAAGCGCGTTTCGGAAAAAACACTCGTCGGCTCCGCGCCGCCGATAATCAAGCATTTCGTCGAGCTCCGCGGAATCGGCATCGTCGACGTGCGCCGCATCTTCGGTATGGGCGCCGTCAAAGACACGGAAAAGATCGACATGGTGATAAAACTCGAGCAGTGGGACAAGAACAAATCCTACGACCGCATGGGGCTCGAAAGCGAAACGACGAACATCCTCGGACTCGACATCACGACGACGACGATCCCCGTTCGCCCCGGCCGTAACCTTGCCATCATCCTCGAGATCGCCGCAATGAACAACAGGCAGAAGAAGATGGGCTACAATACCGCGGAGGAATTCAGCAAACGCCTCGCCGAAAGTCTTAAAAAAGGCGAGTAACGCCCAAAACAGATAAACAACAGATAAAAATGACATGAAAGGATGATCAAATGTCTGAAAAACATAAAGAGATAAAATCGGCGAATATCTCCGTCTCCGCCGTCATACTCGGATGTCTCGGACTCCTCTTGCTCGGCATATCTCTGATACTGATCACAGCGGGAATGTCGCCGGTAACGGTGCTTTTCGCCGCCGTCGCGGCGTATGCCGTCGTGCTCGCCGTATTCGGCGTGATGTGGCTCGTTCGCCATCTCAAAAGTCTGCACCGCGTCGAGATCAGCGAGTCGATATTCGGCATCATAACGTTATCGTTCATACAAAAGCTCTATATGCCCGTCGTTATATGCGACGAAAAGGGAAGAGTCGTGTGGTATAACTCGGCTCTCTCGTCGAAGTTCAATTCGCGCGGCGTTCTTTACGGGAAATATATCGACAATATCTGCAACGCGACGATCGAACGCATAGTCAAGGAAGACAACGACACGGGCGTTGAAGTCCATTTCAATTCCGAGGTCATGGCTGAGGGCGGCGTACCCGAAACATTCATGGCAAAGGGCTTTGAGATCGAATCCAAAGGAAAAAAATACTCGATGGCGGTCTTTTCCGACATCACCGCGCTCAAAGAGGCGTATTCGCATATCGAACGTGACGACACGGTTATCGCTTACGTCATGATCGACAACCTTGACGAGCTCGTCCAGTACGTTCAGGATATGTACGGAAACGCCGCAGACGACGTCGAAAAGATACTTCTCCGTCACACCGAGAGGATAGGCGGAGTGCTCCGCAATTACGGGCGCAACAAATTCCTGATGATCTTCCGCGCCGAAGACCTCGAAACGTTTGAGGCGGAGCGTTTCTCGATGCTCGATGAGATCCGCGAGATATACATCGGAGACACGACCATCCCCGTTACCATCTCCGTCGGCGTTGCGAAAATAAAGGGCACTCTGCTCGAAAAAGAGCGCACGGCGCAGGCGGCGCTCGACATGGCGCTCCAGCGCGGCGGCGACCAGGTCGTCGTCAAGAGCGCCGACGATATCGAATATTACGGCGGCAAAACGAAAGCAGTCCAGAAGAGGACAAAGGTCCGCTCGCGCGTCATCGCCAACGAGTTCAGTATGCTCATCGAAAAGAGCGAGAACGTCATCGTCATGGGGCACAGATTTGCGGATTTCGACGCCATCGCCTCGTGTCTTGCCGTCGCGCGCATAGCGAAGAGCAGGGGAGTCAAAGCGTATATCGTCTGCGACAGAACGGACAAAAACCTCGCCGGCTGCTTCGATCTTCTGATGAAGAGCGACGAAGATTACGGCGACGTGTTCGTTGACAAGGTCGAAGCGCAGGACCTCATCCGAAGCGAATCGCTCGTCGTCGTCGTCGACGTGAACAATATCTCCATTTGTGAAGCGCCCGATATCGTCAACACGGCGAAGAAAGTCGTCATCATCGACCACCACAGAAAAACGGCGGAATTCAAGATGAAGCCGAATATCGTCTATATCGAGCCGTCGGCAAGCTCCGCGTCCGAGCTTCTTTCCGAATTTCTCGAGCAACTGCTCCCGAAGGGCTCGCTTCCCAAGGTCGAGGCGGACCTGCTTTACGCGGGCATAATGCTGGATACAAAGAAATTCACCCACAACGTCGGCGTCAGAACGTTCAGCTCGGCGCTGTATCTCCGCAGTGAAAATGCCAACCCGCTCGATGCGGAGGCGCTGTTCAAAATCGGTATCAAGGACTTCATCTCCGAAGCGAAGTTTGAGAGCAACGTCGTTATTTATAAATCGGTCATTGCGATCGCTCTCAATGAAAGCGACTCGAATTCGTCCCTTGTCCGCGTCAACGCCGCAAAGGCGGCGGACAGAATGCTGAACGTCGACGGCGTGCTCGCCGCGTTCGCGCTTTGCAAATCGGGAGACACGGTGCATATCTCGGCGCGCTCCGAAGGTAAGATCAACGTCCAGAGCATCCTCGAAAAGATGGGCGGCGGCGGACATTTTGACTCCGCGGGAGCACAGATGAACGACACGACGACTCAACAGGCGCTGATAAGCTTGAGAAAAGCCATCGACGAGTATTTTGAAGAAAACCGCTCACGAAACAAAGAATAAATAAAAAATCACCCGATCGGGTGATTTTTCGTTTTCCCATTATCAGCTCGTTGCCCTGATTATCCTCGTTACCGCCGTGGCAAGCACCATGTTGACGATCAACTCAACGAGGAAGTTGATCCCGACAAGCGCCGTTATCACATAAACAAAAACGCTCTGCGCTCCCGCCGCCTCGGCGAATCCCCTCAGCGTGTCGCCGAATACCGCGAACATACCCGCGAGAAAAACTCCCGTGTTCACGATCGGGCAAAGACCGCCCGCCACAAACGACGCGACAACGTCGTTTTTCTTCGACAGCGCCTTGAATACCGCGCCGGAAACAAAACCGGCTATCGTCGTTTTCAGAATGCATAACGTGACCGCGAAAAACGGGTTCGTATCAATCAATAACAGAACAAATCCGCCGTCGAGTCCGAGGAGCCCCCATATCAGTATCACAACGCCGAGGACCGCTCCGAGCACAGCGCCCGCCACCATTCCGTAAAGCGCCGCGCCTATGATTATCGGCGTCAGCGCCAGCGTGATCTGTACCGGCCCGAATTTTATGTAATTGCTTATGACCTGTAAAACTATGATTATGGCCGAAATGATGGCGATCATCACAAGACGGCGCGTTCTTTCCGTATTTCTTAAACTCATTTTTATCCTCCGTTTCTTATTGCCTTAACATTATATTACTTTTTTTTCACTTTGTAAAGGATAAAAACGCATAATTTTTTATTTTGTAACACTGAATTGTTTGTGCGAAAAGAAAAAATGTCGAAAAATGCGGACATAAAAAATTTACAAATCTGAAAATCGCCGCAATTTCACACTTTTTCGAGAAAAATTTTTCTATTTGACATAAATGTGAAAATTACACTTGATTTTGTCGCGGAAATGTAGTATTATATACTTGTATAATTAAAATGCGTTTTTGTCACTAAAAAAACAAAGACAGGCGCGTTCGGAATGAAAAATACACGCTTTTGCGAGGAAATAGAATTCGGAGGATGACAATGAAGAAATTAGCTAAGGTTTTGTTGACGCTCATACTTGCTGTCGCATTTGTTTTGCCCATGACGGTCGTCGTCTACGCGGATGACGAATATGATTCGCTTACGTCAAGCGACCAGTTTGTAAATGTCAATGAGTCAAATAAGTACATCACTTTTTCAGGCGCGTCCTTGCCGATGAAAGTTTCCACGCTCAAAAGCACATTCGTACAAGCTGATAACTCCGTCCGCAAGATCGTGATGTATTCTTCGGAAAACGTAAAATATGAAAACGATGGCGACGAGCTCAAAACAGGCGATATCATCAGGATCGAAAACGCCGACGGCGGTCTGATCAAAGAATACCGCTTCATAATCAAGGGCGACGTCAACAGCGACGGACACGTGAACGCGGACGACTATGCAAAGGTCGTCGAATATCAAAAAGAAACGGCAGAACTCGACTCTTATCAGTCCGCCGCTCTCACAACAGCCAACGATGTTGAAATTTCCGTCGGCGGAGACGACAATATGGCAACAGGCGCGGGTGACTACAACGCGACCGTTTCATTCGGAGCCAAGAGCAGCTCTACAAGCGTTTCGTATATCGAATTTACGCTTATGTACCCGACGTTCTTTGTTTACAGCGATTACTCCACGCCGAGCGACATGAGCGGCTGGACGGTAACGGTTGATGATATCGGTAATTATAAGCTCAAAATATCCGCATACAAAGAGAATTTCGCAGGCGCGGTGTTTGATAATTCCTCTACGCCGAAGAAAAAAATCGTCAACCTCGAGTTTACTCTCATCGCGTCGACTGCGGAAGGCACTACGGGATCGTTCAAAATTCTCAGCGGAGCAAAGGGCGTTTCAAACAATGGCGGCACGTTCAGCGCGGACGGAAGCAACAAGACGATCACCGTCGGCTCGTCCAACCCGACTGAGCCGACGCTGAATTCAAAAACCGACACCACCATCACGCTCAATTCCGTCGCCGGATATCAGTACTATCGCTCAACGTCAATCACCGCCCCGTCGCAAACGGATGCGGGATGGACTACCGCGACGGGAACGACGATCACTTTCTCCGGACTTAATCCCGGCACGGAATATTACATCTTCTACAGACGCAGCGCGACCGACGGACCGTATCGCATGGATGGCTCCATAAAGACGGACAACCCCGCCGCCCTCTCCGGTCCCGATATCGAAACATCGGATAAAACGTCGATAACCGTTTCGCTCGGCTCGTTTAAGTCAATACATATATCCAAGAATTCAACAACACCGAGCTCCAACGGTACTTGGATATCGCTTTCATCCGTTAACAGCACGATCTCCGGAATCGGTTCATATAAGGTAAATAAGATCGAGTCTACGATCAAGTTTGAAGATCTTGATGTCGGACTCTATTACATATTCGGCAAAACAGAGTCGGACGTTATTTCCGAGCCGACGGTCTGGTCGCCCACTCCCTCATTCGCAGAGGATGATATATCCACGACCGAGAACACCATCTCGCTCCCCTTCGCCGCCATTTACGAATATTCTATTGACGGTATCACCTATGTCAGCGCCAAAACAACAAAGGAAAACATGACGCCGAACGGCTCGATCCGCATTCAGCGCAAAACGGTGAATGGCAAGGACGTTGCAGTTATTGACGGTCTTGAAGCCAATAGTGATTACACAGTATATGTCCGCGTTTACTATAAGACGAGGCCCGCAAGCGAGTCATGCGAGTTGGAGGTCAAGACCGTCAATTCGACTCCTCCCGCCATCCAGATCGTCGGCCTTAACCAGATATATATCGCCGTCAAATACAATACGCAGCTGAATTACAGGATCAATAACTCCTCGTGGACGTCGGGATTTGCATCTGTCTACCCGACCGAAAACAATATGGTAACGCTCGGCGATTTCGCGTACTATTTCAGCGATTCCGTAAATCCGACGTTCATCGTGTTCACAAAGCTCACGCCGAACACAACGTATACGATAAGCTCAAAATTTGTCGTTGATTCCATCAACACCGCCAATATCTCGTCTGTAACGACAAAAACCCTCGTCTGCAATCATATATACGGACAAAAGGTTTATCAGGACGGTACGCTCAACTACACTCAGACTTGCGCGATCTGCGGAGATGTGAAAAAAGGGACGGACGCTCCTGCCCATACTCATACATACGAAACGGTAACAGTGCCGTCAACCTGCAAAACGCCGGGGTATAGACAGGAAGTTTGCACGGGATGCAACGCGGTTCGTGAGGGCTCGCGCGTCGAGCTCCCGCTCGCTCCTCACACCGAAGCAAGACGTATCACAAAACAGGCAACCTGCACCGAAAACGGCACTGCGGAGATTTATTGCTCCGTTTGCGGAATCCTGATCCGCACCGAAACGATATATGCGACAGGCCACAGATATGAGATCGCCACGTCCACCGTTCAGCCGACTTGCACGTCAAAGGGATATGAGATCATATTACAGAGATGCTCGGTGTGCGGCGACGAGAAAGAGATTTCGCGTCAGGAGATCGCGGCTCTCGGTCATAACGCCGAATGGGTGACGGCGGTCGAGCCGACGGCGTCGACCGAAGGCAGAAAAGACTATGTCTGCTCACGCTGCGGCGAAGTGCTCAAAACGGAAGTCATCCCGAAACTCATAAACTATATAAAGAACGCCAACGGCACGGGAACGTATGAGATCACTGTCGCCGAAGACAGGGCGCTCGTCACCGACGCCGCGAAGCTCGCGATAGCCGATGGCGACGCGAGCGTCAGAGTCGTGTTCCCGAACGGCACATCCGTTGAACTCGATCCCGCAATGACCGTCGCGTTCCTCAGGAGCAACTCATATATCAATGTCAAAAAGCTCACAAGCGACGCCGAAGCGTCGGGCGATCTCGAAAAAGCGGGATTCAGCTCGACTACCAATGCGGTATATGAAATAACTGCGGAAAACGCCGTCATAGCAAACGGCAAAGCAACTGTCACGATAAATTACGACGCAACCGCCGAAGGCGGCGCAGTGAACGTGTATTTCGTCAACGCAGAGGGCAAAAAGACAAAACTCAACTCGACGTACTCGGGCGGCAAACTCTCGTTTGAAACAACGCATTTCTCGACGTACGTGATCGAACAGGGCAAGGCAAAAGGATCGAACACCGGTCTTATTATAGCGATCATTGCCATCGTCGCCGTTGTCATTGCGACAGGCGGTACGTTCGGTTATATGGTCTATACGTCCAAAAAGACGAAGAAGAGAAAATTCAATTTCTGATCGAAAAATCCCGCGGATATCCTCCGCGGGATATTTTTGTATACCGAAAACCACGCGACTATCGCTCGGGTTTTGTTAGACAACAAAAAATTCCGCGGTCTCCCGCGGAATTTTTATTATCCCTCATACATTCCTTCTTATCTTGTTCGACGTCGTTTTCGGGAACGGCGTGTCGCGCACGACGATCTTCGTCACGTTCTTGTAAGACGGAAGATCGGCAAGCGTCTGCTGTACGTCGATCAGCACCTCCGCGCCGCTGTGGACCTCCTCGGCCATGTATACCTCGGCGAGAAGACTGAATTCGTCTCCCTTTTCGTTTTTAAGCCCGCGCACGATGACCTCCGTAACGTACGGGATCGTCGATATTCTCCCCTCGATCTCCTCGGGATAGATATTCTTTCCGTTGTTAAGTACAATGAGATTTTTCTTTCGCCCCGTTATCACGAGCTGATCGTCATCGGTGATGAAGCCGTAGTCGCCCGTGTAGAACCATCCGTCGCGGATCGCTTCCGCCGTCTTTTCGGGCTGTTTGTAATATCCCTTCATCACGACGTCGCCCTTGATGCATATCTCGCCGATGCCGTCCTCGTTCGGCTCGTCGATGCGCCATTCAAGACACGCGAGCCGGTGACCTGCCGTGTGGTAATCGTTGGAGTCCGGATCGTTGACGCATACGAGCGGAGAGCACTCCGTAATGCCGTAGCCACCCGTCATCGCAATTCCGATGTCGCCGAAGAATTGACCTATCTCGGGACGTATCGGCGCGCCTCCGCATACGATGCGGCGGAGCCGCCCGCCGAACGTTTCGAGAATTTCGCGGAACAGCTTCGGGCGCAGATCTATGCCGAGCTTCAGCGCGGCGTTCGATATCTTTACCGCCGTCTTGAACTTCTTTTCCTTGCCCTGCTTTTTGATGTTCGCCATTATGTTCGCGTAGAACAGATCGGTGAACGCCGGAACAAGATAAATGTGCGATGGCTTATACAGCTTCATGTTCTTGACGACGTTTTTCAGCGTGTCGTTGATGCAGATCGTCGAATGAAAATGAAGCGAAACGAGCAGATCGCACACCGACTCGTAAACGTGATTATATGGAAGCACCGACAGTCCCGTGTCGTATATCTGCGAGCAGGAAAGCCCGTAATAAATACTCGCAACAAGATTGTGCTCCGTCAGCATAACTCCCTTGGCGATGCCCGTCGTTCCGGACGTGTAAACGATCATCTTCGTTTCTTCGGGGTCGGACAAGAGCGCGTCGTATGCCGATTTGTCAAGCGGAGCGCCATCCTCGCACAGCTTGTCGAACGAGAGCGCGCACTCGTCGCTCTCCGCCTTGTCAAACGCGATGAAATACTTAACGTTCGGGAGATTCGAGCGGTTCTCTGCAACGAAATCTTCGTATTTCTCGCTGTAAAAAACAACGTCGGTGTCGCTGTCTGTAAGGAGGTTTACCTTGTCCGCCGCAGGAAGCTCCTTGTCTATCGGAACGAAAACGCCGGCCGTGCGCAGACAAGTCAGAAAAGTGACTATCCACTTGTAGCTGTTTTCACCGATGCACGCAAAGTGCGCTTTTTCGAGCCCGAGCTTGCAAAGCGACGCGCCGAGCGCCTCCGTCTGATCGTAAAACCCGCGGAACGTGACCTCTTTTATCTCGTCGCCGTCCTTGAATTTGTATGCGACGCTGTCCGCCGCCTCTTTGACGGCAAGCTCCGTCATCTCGCGTATCGACGAGAACTTTGTTACAGGTTTCATTACGTATTTCTTCATGCGGCCTTTTCCTCAATGTAATCGACAATATCGCCGACAGTCTTTATTTTTTCAAGTCCATCCTCGCTTATCTCAACGTTGAACGTGTCCTCGAATTCCATCACCATGCCGATCATTTCAATTGACGTGATGCCGAGGTCGTTTTTCAGATCTGCCTCCTTTGTGATCGTTCCGGGATCTTTTCCGAGTTCGTCTACGATGATTTGCTTGACCTTCTCGAAAATCTTCTGTGCGCTGTTGAACAGCTCTTTGATCTTGTTTGCCATTTTTCTACTCCTCCTTGGAATAAACTCTTTCTTTCAGAACAGACGAAATGATATCCGCCGCCTCATCGAGCAGCGCCTCCGTGTGAGTCGCCATGCAACTCGTGCGGAGCAGCGCCTCGTGTTCGGGCGTTGCGGGCGGGAGCGCGGGATTGAGATACACTCCGCGTTCATAGATCTCCTTTGCCGCTTCAAGCGTCTCTAACACCTCGTACGTGTATATCGGAACGACGGGCGTGCCGGACGAAATTATCTTCACGCCGCGCGAGATGAGCGCCTCACGCAGGTGATTTGAAAGCGATAGCAGCCGCGTCGGCAGTTCGGGATGAGCGCGTAGATGGCGGAGCGCCGCGAGCGCGCACGCGCAGCTTGCGGGCGGGATCGACGCCGAGAAGATGAACTGGCGCGAACTGTGGCGCACGTAGTCGATCACTTCACGACTTGCCGCCATGTAGCCGCCGAGAGATGCGAGCGATTTTGAGAATGTGCCCATGAAGATGTCCACCTCGTCGGCAAGCCCGAAATAGTCCGCCGTGCCTCTTCCGCCTTTGCCGAGCACTCCGAGACCGTGTGCGTCGTCGATCATCGTTCTCGCGCCGTACTTTTTGGCAAGGCGAACGATCTCCGGCACGTTTGCGATATCGCCCGACATCGAGAACACGCCGTCCGTTACGATGAGTATGCCGCCGCTCTTTTCTTTCAGCGATATGAGCAATCTTTCAAGATCGGCCATGTCGTTGTGACAAAACGTATAAGTCCGCGCGAACGAAAGGCGGCAAGCGTCGTAAATGGAGGCGTGCGCCTCCTTGTCGCAGAGAATGTAGTCGCCGAGGCGCGCTATCGCGCTGATTATTCCGAGATTCGACTGAAATCCCGTCGAGAACGTCATGGCGTCTTCCTTGCCGAGAAAGTCGGCAAGCTCGGCTTCAAGCTCGAGGTGCATCCCGAGCGTTCCGTTGAGGAAACGCGAGCCGGAACATCCCGTTCCGAGCTTTTCGAGCGCTTTGACGCCCGCTTCGATCACCTCGGGGCAAGTCGTCAGCCCGAGGTAGTTGTTCGAGCCGAGCATTATGCGGCGCTTGCCCTCCATTATGACCTCGGTATCCTGACGCGACTGGAGCGCGTGAAAATACGGATATATGCCTTTTTCTCTTATCTCGTCTTTGAGCGACGGGGCATAGCATTTTTCAAAAATGTCCATATACGGTCTCCTTTATACCTTTGCAGTCGCTTCTTCTTTTTCGTTTTCTTCGGCTTCTGCCTTTTCGGCTTCTTTTTTCAGTTCTTCCTCTTCAAGCACTCTGTAAGCGACTTTGCCCACAAGCGTTTTCGGGAGCTGATCGCGGAATTCTATGTCGCGCGGCATCGCGTATTTCGCTATGTTTTTTTTGCAGTACGCAAGGATATCTTCCTTCGTCTCGTCCGACTTCGGCACGCCGTCCTTGAGCATGATGAACGCTTTTACTTTCTGCATCCTGTACGGATCGGGAATACCGATGACGCAGCTCATCTGAACGAGCGGGTGCGCGTCGATTATGTTTTCGAGCTGCGACGGATATACGTTATAGCCCGACGTGATGATCATTCTCTTTATCCTCTGACGGAAGAAAACGAAGCCGTCGGGGTCCATCATTCCGAGGTCGCCCGTATGTACCCACGTCATTCCGTCGGCGTGGCGGCGGAGCGTCTGCGCCGTCTCCTCGGGTTGATTGATATATTCCATCATAACTGTCGGACCGGCGATGCAGATCTCGCCGTCCTCGCCGTAAGGCACTTCCTCTTCCGTGCCGGGACGTACTATCTTATAATACATATCCGGCAGCGGAACGCCGATCGAGCCCTCTTTTGCCATGTGTATCGGCGTCAGGCAGCTCGCCGTGACGCACTCTGTCGTGCCGTACCCCTCGCGCACCTGTATCTTCGCGTTGTGGTCGAACAAGAATTTGTCGAGCTTCTTTTTAAGCTCGATCGACAGCGAATCTCCGCCGCTGAACACGCCCTTGAGGAACGACAGATCGGCGCCGTTCATCGCCTTCTGATGAAGCAAAGCTTCAAAGAGAGTCGGCACGCCCGCAACAAAGTTGCATTTGTGTTTGACGAGCATCTTCGCGTAACTTGCCGCCGTGAATCTCGGAACAAGAACGCATTCTCCGCCGAACGCGAGGAACGTGTGGATGCTCACTCCAAGTCCGAACCCGTGGAACACGGGCATTACGGAAAGGACTTTGTCGCCGCGGCGCGCCATCGGGTTTGCAGTCAGAACCTGCATCGCCAGCGCGTTGAAATTGATGTTGGAGAGCAGAATGCCCTTCGTCGTTCCCGTCGTGCCTCCGCTGTAAAGGATGACCGCCGGGTCTTCTTTTTTCTTTTCGGCTTTGTATTTCCAGTTGTACGTCTTTCCGCGCCTGTAAAATTCCTTCCAGCGAAGGACGGGAGCGTCGGACGGTATCCTCTTTATCTTCCTGCCTTCCGTCAGCATGAATCCCGCCTTGATGACGGGCGAGAGCGCGTCCTTGATCGACGCGATGATTATGTTCGAGAGATCGACGTTCTGTCTTATCGCCTCGAATTTGTTGTAGAACTGATCGAGAGTTATCGCCGCTATGCTCCCCGAATCCTTGAGGAAAAATTCAATCTCGTTTTCGCTCGAAAGCGGGTGTATCATGTTTGCGATGGCGCCGACGATGTTGATGGCGTAGAACATGATGACTGCCTGTGGGCAGTTCGGCAGGCAGACTGTGATTTTGTCGCCGTTGCGAATTCCGATCGCTTTAAGCGCCCGCGCGCAGATGTTGACCTCTTTTTGAAATTCTCTGTACGTCGTCTTCTTTCCCATAAAGGAAAAAGCTATGTAGTCGGGATAACTGTTGCATACGTTGTCGACTTTTTCCCATATCGTCCCGTCGAAATAATTGATTTTCGCGGGAATGTCACCGATGTTTTTGAGCCAAGGCGTTTTTACAGAGTCTGATACTTCAAAGTAAGACATTTCATTCCTCCGGATAAATTATTGATATTCCACGGGAGTTTCTATCGGAAGCTCGAGCAATTCGGGACTTGCGCACAGAGCGCGGAATATTTTGAGACTGTTGGCAAAATACAACCCGTCGGCTATGCGCTCGTCGATGGTCAGCCCGATCTCGAGCGCGTCGCGCATTTCGTATGTTCCGTCCTCTTTATAGAACGGAGTCGGCTTCTTTTCGTTGATGACGCAGAAGATCGAGTTTGTGCCCCAGTTTGCGAGGTGATGGTAGTCCGCGTGCATCTTTATCGAACCGAGGTTCGTTATGAACGCCGTCGAGAAATACGGGTCCTCGCGTTCAAGCGAAAGCGGGTATTTTCCGTGATAATCGAGCCAATTAATGAACCCGAAGAATATTTTGAGCATCCACCGCGGGAACTTTTTCAAAATGTCCATGGTGTCCGTCGTCTCGTCGTTTTTTCCTTCGACTCTGACGGTGTAAACGATCTTCTTGACTTTTTCGTAAACTTGCGAAAGCGGGTCCGCTCCCTCGTTGGCGATTTTCAGTATCGCCAGCGCCTCGGGGCTCGTGTCGACGAATTTCTTTTTAACTACGAATGAAAGAACGATGTCGTTCCGCTGATAAAGGCGCTTGCCCTGATAAAATCTGTTCAGCTTAGGGCGAAGCACTATCGTTTTCGCCAGCGCCGCGCAAAGCACGTGGAAAAACGTGTACTTGAACTCGATGCCCTCGACGTTTTTCTTCTCGATGAATTTTTCTATCGCTGTGAGGTCGATCGTCTCGCGCATGACCGCCTCGTTGTCCGAGCGGTTCGGCATCATGTACGGCATGATGACGTGCATCGAGTCGCAATCCTTCGGTCTGATCCGGCGTGCGTCGTGTCTGTCGCCGAAGCGGCGCTTCGTTTTTTCCATATCTGTTCTCCTTTTGATGTCCGATATTTTTCAATGTATAAATTTCGCCAAAAAAGATTCACATTAAAATAACGAATAAACTTTCCGTTTGGGGACGGAATATTTTATTTTTTTATCTGTAATATACATAATAAACTATTATTTTCCTTAAAATGTCGTCGTGCTCACGATCCGGCCCTTCGAGTATCGCGCCCTCGAGAGACAGCAGCTCCGACGATTTCAGCTTGTCGACTTCGCACGAAAAGACGGTCGCGGAGCCGTATTCGATACCGGACGAAATGTAAAACACGCCGTCCTTTATGTGCATTTCGCCGCCTTTCGACACGATCGTGTCCGTGTCGCCCACGCGCTCACTGACGTAGCGCAGGCGGTGTTTGACTATTTTTTTCGCCATTTCCCGTCTGAAACGGACGTTGTTTTCGTCTTTTTTCTTTCCGAAAAGACCCATTTTTTCTTTCCTCCTTGTGAGAAGATCCGCGCTTTTATTCGACTAATATACGATAAACCATGAAAATTCTACCACAAAACGCGGAAAATTAAAATATATTTTACCAAAAAATCAAAATATTTTCTCATATCCCTTTTCAAATCGAAAGAAAAATGTTAAAATAGAAAAGTAAATATAAAATGCGAAAATATTACTCGCCTTGCGCGAAAGAAATATGATAGGAGCTATCAAATGGATAACGAAGAAAAAATGACCGTCGAAACTCCCGACGCGGAGCTTGTGGCACCCGCCGGAGCCGAGCCCGTCCCCGTCGACGAGACAGTCGCGGAGCCCGTCGATGAAACCGCTGCCGAATATGCGGATGAAAACATCGACGGCAAAGAAAAAAAGAGGGGCAAGATCGGCGCGTTTTTCGACAAACTTAAAAAAAATCCGTATTTTTATCTTGTCGGAGCATTCTTCCTTCCGGTGCTCCTTATGCTCGGCGCGCACGCGGCGGCGAGCTTTTACCCGTTTGGAAACCAGTCGATTTTATCCCTCGACTTTCAGGCGCAGTATATCTACTATTTTGAGCAGATACGCCGCCTTCTGACAGAGGGCGGCAGCTGGCTTTACACGTGGTCTCGCGCCCTCGGCGGCGAATTTATGGGATACGTCGCGTACTATATGGGCAGCCCGTTCAACCTCATCGTCGCATTGTTCCCCGACAGTCATATTGCCATGGCGGCGTCGGCTGTCGTTCTTGCGAAGATCGGCGCGGCGGGAGTCACGATGGGCGTGTTCCTTCATAAAACGCGCGGTACAAGAGAACTGAAAACGCTCATCTTCTCCTCGATGTACGCCCTTTGCGGCTATGTTGCGATCCAGCAGTTCAACCCGATGTGGCTCGACGCGGTCGTCTGGCTTCCGATGCTCATCCTCGGCTTGCAGCGCCTCGTAAAAGACCGTCGCCCCATCCTCTATATCGTATCGCTGACGCTCATCCTCACCGCAAACTATTACATCGGCTATATGTGCTGTATATTCACGGCGGTGTATTTCATAGCTTACTATTTCCTCGTACGCCCCGAACTGCTCGGAGAGTATAAATCGAACAAGAGCGGCATTAAAAAATTCTTCTCCCTTGCGGGAACAAGAACATTTTTCAGGATGGCGGGCGCGACGCTGACGACGCTTTTGCTTTCGTCGTTTATGCTCATCTGCGCGTACTATTCGCTCACGTTCGGTAAAGTCGGCTTCTCGTCGCCGAGCTTCGGATTCACTTTCAGATTCGATTTTCTAGACGTATTCGTCAAGATGCTTATAGGATCGCACGACACGGTGCGCGAAAACGGACTTCCCGTCGTTTACAGCGGTATGTTCGCGCTCATTCTTCTGCCCGTGTTCTTCATGTCAAAGGGGATCGAAACGCGGAAGAAGGTTTTCGCGGGCGCGCTCTGCGGAGTCCTTCTCATAAGCTTTCTGCTCAATCCCGTCGATCTTGCTTGGCACGGCTTCTCCGCGCCCAACTGGCTCAACTACAGATATTCATTCATGCTCTCGTTCGTCGTCGTCACCATGGCGTGCGACGCGTTCATGACGCTTGACAAATCAAAATACGGCCGCTTCGCCGCATCAAGCGTCGTAACTCTCATCATCGTCTGTATCGTGCAGAAGCTCGGCTATGAATATAAGCAAAGCTCGCGCACGATCCCGCTCGACGATATCCTCTGCATCGGACTTTCCGTGCTGTTCGTCCTTATCTATCTCGGGATAATGTACTTCGTTCTGAAATACAAGGACGATGAGGAGAAAAAGCGCGGCACGGCGGTGCTCGTCCTCGCACTCGTCATCAGCATAGAGCTGTTTGCGAATTCGCTTATCAGCGTTGCTTTCGTCGAGCAGGACGTCGGCGTCGTCAGATACAACAACTACACCCCCGCAAACTCCACCGTCGAAAGATACGACTCATATAACGGCTCCGTCGAAAGACTGCGTAAAATAGCGCAAATGGTCATGGACAACGACAAGTCGTTCTATCGTATGGAAAGCACGATTTATCGCCAGCGCGGCGGCGTCAACGAGCAGATGGCGGCGGGCTATAACGGCATCGCTTCCTCGACTTCCACTCTGAACAAAGAAACCATCCGCTTCCTCGCCAAACTCGGATACGCATCAACGTCCCACTGGACGAAATATCTCGGCGGAACGCCCGTTTCGGACGCGCTCCTCGGAATAAAATACGTCCTATCGTCCGACAGACCGACAGAGGCGAACGGCGGCACGATGCCGCAGAGCAACAAGCACTCCTTCGATCCGAATTTCTACGTAAAATCGTACGAAACAGACGAACCATCCCATATAACTCCCGCGGGCTATAAACTGTTTGCGATGCAGAACACAAAGGCGTTGCCCATAGCATACGGAGTCAGCAGCTCCATCGGGAATTTTGAAAGCGTCTTCACCATGGGAACGTACTACGCCGCCCCCGATCTGCAGAACCGTATGATAAACGCCATGCTTTCGGAAACCCTCGGTGACGTCAATGTTTGGAAACCGCTCCGCATGAGATATTCGTCGAATAACGCATCTGTAAGCAGCACGCCGATCACGTTCAACTGGGACGGAGTATCTCACACGTCCGAATATTTCGTGATTAACTCCGCCGGCGACGACGCGAGCATCACGTTCACACTGACAGCCGTTTCCGACGGCGTCGTCTATATGCATATGCCGTCCGTTAACTTCGGCAAGAGTGCGAAGATCTACGTCAACGATAAATTCCTCACCGATTATTTCTCCGAGGAAAACATCTGCGCCATGGAAATAGGCAAATTCAAATCGGGCGACACTATCAACGTCGAGGTGGTTCTGAACGACGATAAACTCTACATCTCCCATGCGTCGGCGTCGTTCTTCTGGTATATAGATAACGACGCGGCGATAAAAGCGTTTGATTATCTCGAAGCGTCGTCGATGTACGTCGAGGACTTCGGCAACGACTATCTGAAAGGCACGATTGATCTCCCCGCAGGGCAGACGACCGTATTCACTACGATCCCCTATGACAGCGGCTGGAACGTCTTTGTCGACGGCAAAAAAGTCGAGTTTTATAAGGTGTTCGACGCGCTCATCGCGTTCGACGCCGGCGAGGGCTTTCACGAGATCGAGCTTCGCTATTTCCCGAAGCTGTATAAGATCGGATTGCTCACAACTGCTGTCGGAGTCGTGATTTTCGTTTTCATCGTGCTGTTCTGCATGAATAAAAAATTCAAGTCGAAAGTCATGTCGCTTCTGCCAAAGGCAAAATACGCCCCCGAACAAACGGAAGAGCAAACGGACGGGAAAGCGGGCGACTCGCCCGATTCGGAAACGGCGGACACGTCCGCCCCTCCTGAAAGCGAAGAAACATCGGCGGAGAGCGAACAGTCCCCATCGGAAGAATAAAAAAGTCGGGCGTGACATGACACGCCCGCACTTTTGAAAGGAGAGCATATGGCATTTGATGCACTTATGGCAAGGGTGGTAACGCGCGAGCTTAAAGCGAACGTCGTCGGCGCAAGGACGGAAAAAATATATCAGCCGTCAAAAGACGAGATCATCATCTCGCTCCGCGTCGACCGCCGTAACGCAAAGCTCGTTGTCAGCGCGAATCCGTCGTCGGCGCGCGTCTCGCTGACAAACATCGAGCGCGAGAACCCGCAAACTCCGCCGATGTTCTGCATGCTCCTCCGCAAACACCTCGCGGGAACGACGGTCGAGGACGTATATATGTACGGCTTTGAGCGCATCATAGAAATAAAGTTCAAAGCGTTCGATGAACTCGGCTTCCCGACGGAAAAATATCTGACTACCGAAATCATGGGGAAGAGCTCGAACATTTTTCTGCTCGGCGGAAATGAAAAAAAGATACTCGGCGTGCTCCATCCGGGCGATATCACAACGCCGTCGAAGCGTCGCGTCATCGTCGGCGCGCCGTACGAGCTCCCGCCCGCGCAGGACAAAGCCGACCCGAACGCCGAGACCGAGGAATCTTTCATCGCGCGCATCGGCAAATGCGAAAAGGAGCGCACCGTTGAAAAATTCATCGTCGGAACATATCTCGGTATATCCCCGCTCATCGCCCGCGAGATCGCGTACCGCGCAGGCAAAGCGGACGCCGTCGGCAGATCGAGCCCGCGAATGCTTTGGCGCGCGTTTTCCGATATGGTCAAAACAGCGTCGGAAGGCGCGCTTGCACCGTGCGCCGTCGTATGCGACGGCGTGCCGAAAGAATATTCATATATTCAAATATATCAATATGAAGATTCGGCAAAAACCGTGATGTTTACAACATTTTCCGAAATGTTTGATTTTTATTTCGGCGAACGCGAACATAAAGAAACGATGCGCGCCAAGGCGCATGATATCGAGTCGATCCTCTCATCCGGCAGAAAAAAACTGACAAAAAAACTTGCCCTGATGAGAGAGGAATTTTCCGAGTGCGACGAAGCTGAAACGTATAAACTTTGGGGCGATCTCATAACGGCGTCAATATATCTGCTCACAAAAAAGTCAGACAGTGCGACAGTCACAAATTACTATTCCGAAAATCTCGAAACCGTCACCGTTCCGCTTGATATAAAGCTCACACCCTCGCAAAACGCTGCGAAATACTATAAAAAATACAACAAACTCAAAACAGCGAAAAAGATGCTGACCGAGCAGATCGAAAAGGCCGAGCGGGAGCTCGGATACTTTGAAACGGTCGAAACGTCGCTCTCTATGGCGGAAAACGAGGCGGATATCTACGAGATCCGTATCGAACTCGCCGATGCGGGCTATTCGCAGAAGAGATCAAGCGTCGGAAAAGCGCGCAGTCACGCGAAATTCGAGCCGAAACACTACGTCACTTCCGGCGGTTACGACGTTTACGTCGGCAAAAACAATATACAGAATGACCTCATCACGTTGAAGTACTCGAAAAAGAGCGATTGGTGGTTCCACGTCAAAAACGCCACCGGCTCGCACGTCGTCATGACCTGCGATGCCGACGATGAACCGCCCGCGCGCGATTTCACCGAGGCGGCGCAACTCGCGGCGTTCTGGTCGAGCCGAAAAGACGGCGAAAACGTCGCCGTCGACTACACGAAAATTCGCAACGTGAAAAAGCCGTCGGGCGCAGCTCCGGGATACGTGATCTATTCGTCGAATTATACCGCGTATGTCGATCCCAAGTGCGAATGTAAAGAAATATAAGACGGTTGTATAAAATTCGCATTTTTCATATTATACTTATGTATAAAACCGAAAATCAAGCAATACCGCAAATATTTCAAAGGAGATGAAAGCGTGACAAGAACCGAAAAAACGATGAAGAACGTCCGCATGGCACTTGTCTGTCAGGCGATCACTCTTGTCACGAATTTTGTCATCCGCCGCGTCGTCGTGTCGTTTCTCGCGCCGGAATACCTCAGCGTCGGAGGACTTTTCACGAATATAATGACCGTTCTCTCCCTTGCCGAGCTCGGCGTCGGAACGTCTATCACGTTCAGTCTTTATAAGCCGCTGAACGAGGGCGACGAAGGGAAACTCCGCGCGCTGATGCGTCTGTTCCGCCGCGCTTATACGATTATCGGTATCGTTGTCTGCGCCATCGGATTTGCGATTCTTCCGTTGCTCCGCTTCTTTGTTGACGATATCGACGCGGCGCTTGCCGCCGTACCCGATTTTTACGTCATTTACATTCTTTTTGTCGTCAATTCGTCGTCGTCGTACTTCCTTTCGTACTGCCGCACGCTTGTGATCGCAGACCAAAAAAGATATGTCACGTCAGTTGTTTCGTCGCTGAGTCAGGCGGCGCTCTGCATCGCCGCGTGCGTCGTCCTGTATTTTACGAAAAACTACGTTATATTCATGGGGATAACAGTCGTCGTGACGCTGTGCGAAAATCTCGCGCTCTACGTATACACGAAAAAGGCCTACCCATGCCTGAGTTATAACGACGTCCCGCCGCTTGACGACGAAGATAGAAAAACGATCAAAGCAAACGTCACGGCGTCGATGATGCACAATGTCGGCGGAGTGCTCGTCAACGGTACTGACAACATCATCATTTCGCGCTTTGTAAGTTTTTTGACCGAAGGTATATACACAGCTTATCACCTGATTTCCGCCGCCGTCGACAGCTTGCTCCGCCCGATATTTCAGAGTGCCACGGCGAGCTTTGGCGATCTTTCCGTTGAAGCGGACGGCGTGCGACGCGAAGCGGTCTTTCATCGGATGCTCTTTGCTGGCGCCTGGCTTTACGGATTTTCGGCGATTTCGATTGCCGTGCTGTCGCGCCACTTTGTCGCTCTTTGGCTCGGCGAAGGATTTGAAATCGACGAACCGAGCGTTATGCTCGTTGCGCTGAATTTTTATCTTGTCGGTATGCGCCGCCCGGGCATGAGCGCGAGAGAGGCGATGGGATTGCTCCGCTACGACAAATGGAAATCAATAGCCGAGGCGGCGATCAACGTCGTTCTGTCGATAATCCTTGCAAAATATCTCGGACTGTCCGGCGTGCTCCTCGGCACGACGATCAGCTCGATCACAACGTGCTTCTGGGTCGAACCGCTTGTACTCTGCCGTCGTGGCTTCGGGCGGGGAACGAGTAAATATTTCGCACGATACGGTATTTATACTCTTGTTACCGGCGTTGCTTTTACGGCGACGTATTTTGCCTGCCGATATATTGAAACGGGAGGGATCTATGGCTTTATCATCAAGGCGATGATATGCCTCGTCGTTCCGAACATTATTTATCTTGCGTCATACTTTAACATTGAAGAATTCAAATATTTCAATGTGTTAATAAAATCGAAAATCAAGCGCTCGTCAAAATAAACAAGCTTTGGAGAAGGAAATGAAAAAGAAACTAATTGGCATTATCGGTGCGCTCGAAATTGAGGTCGAAGGACTCAAAGCCGTCCTCACGTCGCCCGAAACAGTTGAACACGGCGGAATGAAATTCACCGTCGGAGAGCTCGGACTTCAGAAAGTCGTCGTTGTAAAAAGCGGAATGGGCAAAGTTTTTGCCGGCATCTGCGCCCAGACGATGATCGACGTTTTTGCCCCCGATTTGATAATAAACACAGGGATTGCCGGCGCTTTGCGCGATGACGTCGGGATACTTGACGTTGTAATCGCCAAAAGGACGCTGCAGCACGACGTCGACTCATCGCCGATAGGCGATCCTGTCGGGCTCGTATCGGGATTACCGGATATTTATCTGCCTTGCGACGAGGAAGCGGCTGAAAAAATTGCCGCCGCCGCTCGTTCTCTCGGCGTAAATTGTTTGATCGGAACGACGGCGTCGGGCGATACTTTTGTTGCCGACAAAGAAAAAAAGGAATGGATACGTTCCTTTTTCGGAGCTGACGCCTGCGATATGGAGGGCGGCGCGATAGGTCAGGTTTGCGTGTTCAGGAACGTTCCGTACTGTGTTCTCAGAACGATGAGCGACGGCGGGAACGAGGATGCCGAAATGGATTATCCGAAATTTGCAAAACTCGCGGCAAATCAGTCTATCCGGATAGTAAGAGCTTTTGCCGAAAGTCTGGCGGAATAAAATAGCCGATCAGATCTTGAAAAACTTATGAAATACATATTTTTTGACCTTGACGGGACGCTGACCGATCCGTTCCGCGGGATAACGAACAGCGTCATTTACGCGCTGGAAAAAATGGGGTATCCGCATGGACCAAACGAGGACTACCGTCTTTTCATCGGGCCGCCGCTGAGGGAGTCTTTTCAAACAAAATGCGGGATGACGGCGGAGGCGGCGGAGCGCGCGCTCGCGCTTTACCGCGAGTATTTTTCTCCGATCGGCATATTCGAAAATCGCGTTTACGACGGTGTTCCCGAAATGCTTGAAAAACTGAAAAATCAAGGGTATACCATGATTTTGGCGACATCGAAACCGAGGATATACGCGGGAAGAATACTTGAAGAATTTGACTTGATGAAATATTTTTCGGGCGTGTTCGGGAGCGAGCTTGACGGAACGAGAGACAGGAAGGACGAGGTCATCGGCTATGCGCTTGATGTTCTCGGTGCGTCGCCCGCCGACGTGCTTATGATCGGCGACAGACTGCACGACGTCCTCGGCGCGAAAGCGCACGGGATCAAGGCCGTGGGCGTGCTTTTCGGGTACGGCTCGGAGGAGGAACTCACAGAGGCGGGAGCCGTTGCTATCGCTGAAAATACCAATGAGTTATACGATTGTATAACTTCGTTTTGACGGATTTTTTAATTTATACATCTGTATAAAAGCGATTTTATTTTTATATTTTTATTTTTGAGAATTGCAATTAACGGTTGCAATTCTTTTCTTTTTGTGGTATAATGGAGAAAACGTTTCGGGAGGTAAATATGAAACTCGGTGAAAGAATAAAACAGATCAGAAAGGGCGCGGAGCTGACTCAGGGCGCGTTCGCGTCGATGTTCGGCGTTTCGCATCAGTCGGTACAGAAATGGGAAAGCGGCGACGCGCGCCCCGACATTGAAAAACTCGTCCGAATTGCGAAGTTCGCGGGGATGACGCTCGACGAGCTTGTTTTGGGAATGAAGTCGGATGTCATCCCGACTTACGACAAGCAAGCCGTATGGGAGAGCTACGCGGAACAAATTTACGTCGAATACCGACAGAGCATCGAAGAGGGACTTGATATTTCGGAGTATTCGGAGCTTTTTTCCGCCGTCCAAAACATGAAGCGCGACGGAAGCAAGGCGAAAATGGCGAATGTGCTCTACGAAATAGTATCGAGCGCAAAGCAGGTCGCGGGGTACAAATATTTTGAGCCGTCGGACATTGATACGATAAGAGAATGCAGAAAGCGCGGCTTTTTGCCGAATAAGACGCTTTCCGACGACGAGCTGCGCGAGAAGATCGCGGGGGCGTGGTACGGCCGCATTTGCGGATGCCTGCTCGGAAAGACCGTCGAGGGCATTCGCACCGACGAGCTGATACCGCTCCTCAAATCCTCCGACAATTACCCGATGCGCCGTTACATCCGCCGCGACGACGTGACGGACGAGATGATAAACACTTATAAATTCAAGCTCGAAAACCGCTGTTATGCCGATAAGCTCGACTGCGCGCCCGCTGACGACGACACGAACTACACTGTGCTTTATCAGTGGGTGATCGAGCACTTCGGGCGAGATTTTACTCCGTACGACGTGTCGCGCGCTTGGCTGACGCGCCAGCCGATCAACGCTTACTGCACGGCGGAGCGCGTCGCTTACTGTAATTTCGTCAAAGGGTATCTGCCGCCGGCGTCGGCGAAGTTTCAGAACCCTTACCGCGAGTGGATCGGCGCGCAGATACGCGGCGACTATTTCGGCTATATCAATCCGGGCGACACGGAGACCGCCGCCGACATGGCTTGGCGCGACGCGAGTATTTCGCACGTCAAAAACGGAATTTACGGCGAGATGTTCGTTGCCGCGATGATCGCCGCCGCGGCAGTTACGGACAATATTGAAACGATAATCGAGGCGGGGCTCGGCGAGATACCCGAGAACTCTCGTCTGCACGAGGCGATCGTTCACATCCTTGAAATGTACCGCTGCGGCGTTGAAGAGGAGCGCGTTTACGCCGACATCCACAGGCGCTGTGACGAGTATTCGGGCCACGACTGGTGCCACACGATATCGAATGCGGAGATCGTCACGGCGTCGCTCCTTTACGGCGGCAACGACTACGGAAAGTCGATCTGCCTCGCGGTGCAGACGGGCTTTGACACCGACTGCAACGGCGCGACGGTCGGTTCGGTGCTCGGCATGAAGAACGGCATTGGCTCGATCGGGGAGGAATGGACGGCACCGATAAACGGCCGTCTCAAAACGGCGATATTCGGCATCGGTGAGATCAACATCGACGACGCGATCGAGATGACGTTAAAGCACATAAAGGAGAAAAACGCATGAAGATGCTTAACTACGGCTCGCTCAATATAGACACGACGTTTTTCGTCGCGTCGCACGCGACGGGAGGCGAGACGGTCGCCGCTTCGGACAGGAACGTCAGCTTTGGCGGGAAAGGGCTGAATCAATCCGTTTCTCTCGCGCGGGCGGGCGCTGTCGTTTTCCACGCCGGCAAGATCGGCGACGACGGTGTGGCTCTGCGCGACTATCTCGCGGGGACAGGGGTCGACGTTTCGCTTGTGACTCTTTCCGACAAGTCGACGGGATGCGCGATGATACAGGTCGATAAAAGCGGTGAGAACTGCATCGTTGTTTACGGCGGATCAAACCGCGACGTGACAAAGAACGACGCCGACGCGGCGCTTGATAATTTTTCCGCGGGCGACGTACTGCTCCTTCAGAACGAGATATCGAACGTGAAATACATCGCAAAAAAGGCGAAGGAAAAGGGGATGACGGTGGTGCTGAACCCGTCGCCGCTCGACGCGCTCGACGTCGACATGGACGACGTCGACATGGTCATTCTGAACGAGACTGAATCCGAGACGATCTTCGGCTCGTCCGACGCGGAGCGCGTTCGGAATGCAGTGATCTCGCGCGGCGGGAAGATGAAAGTCGTCTTGACGCTCGGCTCGCGCGGAGCTTGTTATATCGACTCCGGCGATGTGATAAAAGTCGACGCGATGAAGGTCAAAGCCGTCGACACGACGGGCGCCGGCGACACGTTCACGGGGTATTTTCTCGCCGAATATTTCGGCGGCGCGACGCCCGAGGCGGCGCTTAAAACCGCGGCCGTGGCGGCGGGGATATCCGTGACGAAAAAGGGCGCGGCAACGTCGATACCGGAGAGAGCCGAAGTGGAAAAAACGATGAAAGAATTATTTTGACCGAAAAGGATATCAAAAAACTCCCGATCGTGATGTCGGGAGTTTTTGTGTTATTCTGTTTTTTTGTTTCCGTCGTCCGTCTCGGCGGGCGGCTCGTGAACGTCGCCGAACGATTCTCGGTATCTGTCGATGACGCGCGCGGCAATTTCCGACCAGAGTATCGGGATGGTTTTCTTCGCCATCTCGCCGACCTCTGCGATGTTGTCGCAGTCGAGTATTTCTTCGAGCTTTGCCGTCATCGCTTCGACGTTGTTTTCTGCGACGTAGCCGTTGACGCCGTCTTTGATCACATACGCGGCGCTCGAACCTTTCACAAGCAGCGACGGCACGCGCGCCAAGGCCGCCTCGCGTATCACGAGCCCCGACGTGTCGTAGACTGACGGGAAGAAGAACAGGTATGCCGATCTGTATAGTCCGAACAGAGTGGGCTTGTCCGTGACCTCGCCGGTAAAGAAGACTTTGTCGCCGAGTTCGAGCGACTCGGCGTATTTTTTGATGTCGTTCTCGTCGTATCCCTTGCCCGCGATGACAGTTACGAAGTCGTCGCGGCTCTGTCCGAGCGCCTTCGTCGCGTCGAGGATGAGGCGCAGATTTTTGTGCCATATCTGCTGACCGACGAAGAGCAGTATTTTTTTGTCGGCGGGCAGTGACAGAAGCTCGCGGGCTTTTCTCTCAAGCTCGTTTTCGTCGCCGTCCGGTTTCGGATTTACGCCGTTTTCCATAACCTTTATTTCGCCGCTATACCCGTACGAGCGGAGCGTCTCCGCCGCGCCCTCACTGCACGCCCACACCTCGTCGACCTTGCAGTAGAAGTCGACGATGATGTTGACGAGTATCTTCGAGAGCAATTTGCTGTGAGTGATGTTCAGCGCGTCGTCGTAATATTTGCTGTGGAACGTCGAGACGACGGGGAGATTCATTTTTCTTCCGAGCCACACGGCGATGTGACCCATCATAAAAGGAGAATGCGCGTGAAGCACGTCGACATGGTGCTCGCGCAGATATCGCTTTTCCTTTCGCGTAACGGCGGTGAGCGCCGTCGAAACGGCAAAGCCGGGGAGCTTCACCGACGGT
>JAFXWT010000256.1 GCA_017542695.1 Clostridia bacterium | reverse complement strand
CGTCGGAAGCGCTCTCGACACGGCGCTCTTTTCATCGGACGGCTCCGCGCGGCTGGCGATAGCGTCCCTCGCGGGCGAGTTTCCCGCGCTCGCCCGCGCCGGATCGCTGACGGCGCCTCTGTCTGCGGACGGCGACCGCATACCGGCGTCCGGGATCTCCGAGATGTTCCCCGGCGGGCTCAGCCTCACACAGGCGAGGATCGACAAGTTTTCCGAATGTCCGTTTTCCTACTATACGAGATACGTCCTCGGGATCGAAGAAAGGCCGAAGAGCTCCCTTGACGGAGTCGACGCCGGAAACCTCGTGCATCGAATACTCGAAATGTTTTTCAAAAAGACGGCGGGGCGCGACTATCCGATACCGGAAGACGAAACGGAAGACGTCGTCGACGGCATAACCGAGGAATACATATCGGAGATATTCGGCGGGAACGCGGCGAGCGCGAAAAGACGTTATCTGTTCCGCCGGTTGCGCCGCACCACGCTCGTCCTGGTCCGCGCGCTCATGGAGGAGTTTTCCGAAACGTCCTTCGAGCCTTACCGATTCGAGCTGAAGCTCGGCGATTCGGACGACACTCCGTCCCCGCTCGTTTTCACGGCGACCGACGGGACGAAGGTCTCTCTTTACGGAACGATCGACCGCGTCGACAGATTCGAGAAGGACGGTCACGTATACGTCAGAGTCGTCGATTACAAGACTTACAAAAAGACTTTTCGTCTTGAAGATATTCAAAAAGGAATAAATCTGCAGCTTCTCATATACCTGTTCACTCTCTGGAAGGGGAAGGACGGCGCGTTCCGGCGCGAGCTGTCGCACGGAGGCGACGTTCTGCCCGCGGGTATGTTCTATCTGTCGCAGGATCCGAACGGCGCGTCGGCGCCGCGCGCGCCCTCTCCCGAGGACGCCTTTGCGCTCGCTTCGAAGGAGATAAAGCGAAGCGGACTCTATCTGAACGACGCGGATTCGCTCGCCGCTATGGGTATGGCGCCCGGAATGAAGGGCGCGCCGAGGAAGATCGCAAATCTTGCGACTCTCGAGGAGATGGGCAAGATATACGAAGACATAAAGGAAGTAATAAAAGGCATTTCCGACGGGATAAGAAGCGGAAAATGCAGCTCCTCCCCCGTCTTTCGCGACAACGACGGTAAACTGCCCTGCGAAAGATGCGGGATGAGACCCGTCTGCCGCCATATCGAGGAAAGGGGTGAGGAACGTGAGTGAGGAAAGACGCTGGACTGACTCACAGCTTCGCGCGATAAACTGCGCGGAGCGCGATCTTCTTCTTTCGGCGGGAGCGGGAGCGGGAAAAACCGCGACCCTCACGGAGCGCGTCTGCCGTCTCGTGTGCGACAGGGAATCTCCCGCCGACGTTTCGCGTATGCTGATCGTCACCTTTACGAAAGCGGCGGCGGAAGAGCTTCGCGGCAGAGTCCGCGCGCGCATCGCGGAAGCTCTTGAAAAAGATCCTGACTCGCGCCATCTCGCGCGTCAGATCGTCGCGATCGGAAGCGCGGATATTTCGACTATATCAAGTTTCTTTCTCAAAGTCATAAAGCCGTATTTCGCACAGCTCGGTCTTCCGCCGTCCTTCACCGTGGCGGACGAAGCGGAGATCGGCGTGATGAAGGAAAAACTGATCGCCGACGTTGTGGACGACTTTTTCGACGACGGCGACGACGGCGTGACCGCGCTCGCGGACGCCGTCTCGTCCGCAAAGGACGAAAACTCTCTCGGCTCCGTCATACTCACCGTCGCAAACGGGCTCGCCGCAAAGGGATTCAGCGCCGAGCGGCTCGACGAATGGGCGGCGGAGGCGGAGCGCGCGTCTGACGGAGAGCTCTTCGACACCGGCTTCGGGAAGGTAATACGCGACTGCCTGCTCTCATTTGCGGAACATTATCTCGCTGTTTTCAGCGACGTGTCGGAAAAGCTGTCGTCCGATCCTTTTCTCAAAGAGAAATACCTGCCGAGCGCGCTCGAAATAACGGATTTTCTGCGCCGTTTCTCATCGGATACGAAGCTCGGATACAAGAGTGCGAAGCGCGCGGCGGACGCCTTCTCTCTGTCG
>JAFXWT010000255.1 GCA_017542695.1 Clostridia bacterium | reverse complement strand
GACGATGCGTTCCCGCATCACTTCTTTGAAAGGTTTGCGCGATGCTTTGACCTTCACTTCGGGTTTCGCAACGCTCTTGACGACTCCCGGGTGTCTCGCTTCATACGCCCGTCTGTCGAACGACGCGGCGCGGCGGCGTATGCCCTTCGCCTTTTCGTAGGCGAGTCCGAAATGCCCGTTGTCCGGAACGAAGATGTGCTCTTCGGCGTCGAACGAATCGTAAACGCGGCGTCTGTACTCGGCGCCCGGCAGACGGCGTTTTGCCGACGTAAAGCCCGGCGCGATCTTTTTCGGCGCGTTCTTCTTTTCGATCTCGCGCTGCGCTCTGATCCGGCGCTCGGTCTTTTCTCTTTCCTTCATCAGGGAGACTCTGTTCTGCACGTCCGGGTTGTTTACGCCGCGATTTTCAAATCTCGCCTTCAGGCGTTCGCATAGTGCGTCGTACTCGTTCATCGTTTGTCTCCCTTCATAAGATTTTATTCGGGTGCGATCTTCTCCGCGACCCTCAGTTTCGCGCTCCTCGAGCGCGGGTTATTGCTTTGCTCCTTTGCACTCGGAAGAACGGGCTTTTTGTTTATGAGCTTCACCTTCGGCTTCTTTCCGCATACGCATACCGGAAAGCTCTTCGGGCACTCGCACGGATCCGCAAGCCGCGCAAACGTCTGCTTTACTATCCTGTCCTCTCCCGAATGGAAGGTGATGACGGCGGCACGTCCGCCGACGTTCATTCTGTCTATCGCCGTCTCGATCGACGGAGCGATCGCGGCTAGCTCGGAGTTGACTTCTATCCTTATCGCCTGGAAAGTCCTTTTCGCCGGGTGCTGCGCTTCCCTGCGGCGCGCGCCCGCCGGGATCGATCTTATTATCAGGTCGCAAAGCTCGGCGGTCGTTTCGATCTTCTTTATCCGCCTTGCTTCTGCAATATTCTTTGCGATGCGCGACGCGAACTTTTCTTCTCCGTAGTCGGAAATGATCCTTGCAAGCTCTTCTTCCGCATATCCGTTCACGACCTCGAACGCTCCGACGGGAGAAGACTTGTCCATCCTCATATCGAGCGGCGCGTCGCTCATATAAGAAAAACCCCGGGAGGCGTCATCGAGCTGATGCGACGATACCCCGAGGTCCCAGAGCGCGCCGTCTATGCGGTCGACCCCGAGCGCGTCGAGCGCCGCGCCGATATCGGAAAAATTCGATTTATACACAACACATCTGTCGCCGTACTCATCAAGACGCGCGCGACACGCCTCGATCGCTTCGTCGTCCCGGTCGAGGCATATAAGCCTTGACCCCGCGGGAAGTCTTTTTGCGATCTCGAGCGAGTGTCCTCCGCCTCCCGCGGTGCAGTCGACGTAAACTCCGCCGCGCTCCGGCGCGAGGTATTCCATACACTCGTCAAGCAATACGGATACGTGTCTGAACTCCATAGATCAAAGTCCCTTGTCCGAGAGAACGTCTTCGACCTCCGCAAGGTCGCAGCCCGCAAGATATGCGCGCCACGTTTCCGGCTCCCAGATCTCGGCTCTCTTTCCGGAGCCAACGATTATCGCTCGGTCGGTAAGTCCCGCGTGGTCAAGATAATTCTGGGGGATCAGTATCCTTCCCTGCGAATCGAGAGGAACTTCGGTGACGGAGCTGAACAAAAGTCTGAGCGCCCGTCTGTCCTTTGTCGCCGTCAGTCTTTCGAGCGCGGCGTCCTTGTACTCCTCCCAGTCCTGCGACGTCATGAAATACAGACATTTATCGGTGAGGGATTTACACAGATATACGGAGGAGCCGACTATCTCTCTGTACTTCGCCGGGATAAACATCCTCGACTTTGAGTCTATCGTGTGTTCATATTCGCTTGTAAACACGGTCGGAGCCTCCTTTCGTTACGTTTTTCGTCCGTTTTTGCACCACTTCAAGCCACTTTGGCGTTACAAAGGTGCTTTTTCGGTGTTGAGTTTATTATAATACATATACACCGAAATTGCAATAGGGTGCGCGAACTTTTTTTACAAAAAATATAATT
>JAFXWT010000254.1 GCA_017542695.1 Clostridia bacterium | reverse complement strand
AGTACAGCGCGCGCTTTGCGAACGACTCGTATTCGGAGTCCGCCTCGGTGATGTGGCGGCGGGCGGAGGCGAGCGTCTGCCGTCTGCCGTAGACCGTCTTGATCACGCTGACGAACCCCTCGGGGTAAAGCTCCGAAACGGCGCCCTTGTAAACATCGCGGCGCATCTTTTCGTTTTCGACCGTCAGCGTTCCGATATCGGGGATCTTTTTGATGAGGTCGTGCGCGTCGCTTTTTTTCATCAGCGGGCGAAACGCGACCTTGTCGTTGTCAACGGGGGTATAAATTATCGCGGGCGCGCCGAAAACGGGGCGAAGAACATAGTACGTTCTCTCGTCCTTTTCGTCAAAGGGCGAACGGCAGATATCTGTGACCTTGCACACACCGTTCTTGCCGTACATTATATAATCGCCGACCGCAAACATACGCCGCTCCGTAAAAAAATTAACATTCTGTTAATAATATACCATATTTTTTACGAAAATTCAAGGATTTTTTCGATGTTTTCTTAAAAATTTTCGGTCAGCGCCGCCCTCAACGCTTTTTCTTTCTAACAGAGAAGCCGAAATCGCCGAGCTTTTTTCCGAGTTCGAAATACTCGCCGTGAGAGTACGCGGCGAGCGGTGAGCGATAAAGGCAGAGCTTGCCGTTCTTGTCGAATAGCTCCTCGTTTGCGTAGACCGATACGATATCGGAAATGAACATATCGTGCGAGCCGAGCGGAACTACGTCGCTGACGCGGCAGCAGAGCGAGAGCGGCGACTCGGCGATCAGCGGCACGGGGAAGTCCTCGACCTCGTATTTTTCAAGGCCGCACGCGGCGAATTTGTCCACTTTTTTCCCCGTTTTCACTCCGCACAGATCGGCGGCGCGGGCGAGCGACGACGTTGTGAGATTTATAGCGAAAACGCCTGTTTCTTTAATGATATCGTACGAATATCTCTCCGGTCTGACGGAAATATACGCTTTCGGCGGGTGGGAGCTGACTATCCCCGTCCATGCGATCGTTATTATGTTGTCCTTGCCGTTTTCATCGCGCGTCGTGACCATGACCGCCGGCACGGGCGAGAGGAGCGTTCCGCCCCCGAGTTTGACTTTCGACATTTTATTTCCTTTCTCTCTTTTTTTCCGCTTTTATTGACACAAAGCGTAATGTGTGGTATTATTTTATTATATTGTATCATATATTTTTTCAGTGGTAAAGAATTATTTGAAAAAAGGAACGATAATAATATGAAAAAAATCGCAAAGAAAGCCGTAGCGGCAAAGTTAATGGCAATAATCCTTGCCGCGCTGTTCATCATCAGCGCGGTCGGCGTCGTCGTGTTCACAACGCAAGCCGCGGATGCGGAGGCGTTCGTGCTCGATCATCTTGAAAGAGACGAGTTCCGACTTAGCCCCATACCGCTTCTGTGCATCAGGATATCGTTCGACGCGAACGGCAACGGCGTCGACGACTGGGATCCGTACGATTCGTCGAAGCTGTACAGGGACGAAGAATCGGAATACTACGGCGAGCAGTGGATACATTCGTCTGTCGGGTATTGGACGAATATGCTGTTCTCAAAGGAATCAAAATCGCTTTACGCTTATTATAACGAAATTTCGGGCGGAAGCTTCTATTTTTACGCGGGCGAGGAGACGCAGGGCGAGGTCAACGACGGTATCGTCGACGTTGTGCTCAATATGTCGCACCCGCGCGCGAGGATAACGAACAATTTCACGTCCGACGGCGGCGAGCGCCGCGCGGCGCTTGAAGCGGCGAACGAATACGTCGATTTCAAAAGCTACGACAAAAACGGAAACGGATATATAGATTACACGGAGCTTGCGATAGTATTCATTCTCGCGGGTTACGAGCACGCATACAGCACGGGCGGGCGGCTTTCCGCGATGGAAGCGTTCGGAACGCACGCGCACTACACGTCGGGATCCGGTATAAGACTTGACAACGTTTACGTCACGTCGAGCGGTAAGTCCGGATTTGTCAAATGCGGAGAGTACATGACGACGACGGACGCGATAACGGTTGGCACCGTCGCGCACGAGCTCGGTCACTTCCTCGGAAGCGCAGACCTTTACGACGGAGGAGGCGGCTCGTGGTCGGGATACGTCGGAAATATGTCTCTTATGGCGTCCGGCTCTCACAACAGCGGCGGCAACTCGCGCCGCGGCTCGATACCGTCGGCTATCGACCCGTTCCACGCCATATACATAGGGCTCACGGGGTATGAAACGGTACGAGACGGAGAATACACGCTCTATTCGCGCGAGAGCGACAAGAGCGAATACAACATCATCCGCGTCAACACTCCGAACCCAAGCGAATACTACCTCATTGAAAACAGATATTCATCCTCGGCGTCAAAATTCGACAACACGCAACCGGGCTGTCAGGGCATCGTGATCTGGCATATCGACGAAGATATTTTTTCGCGCGGCAAAGTCAACGACGACAACTCGGGGCACGACCCGGGCGTCGTCATAATGGGCAAAACCGGCATAAACTCGGGAAGCTGCGCTTTTGAAAGAAAAGAAACGTCGACTTCCGTCGCCTACACGTTCAAGGCGATGAACAAAAACTACCGATTCCCGAAATCGGGAACGTGGAACACGTCGCTCGACGCGGACGTTGAGCTTCCGCTTGAAATAGTCGTTCTCGACGCGGGCGGGCCCGAAATGAGAATAACGATAAGCGGAACGGTCGACTGCCCGCCGACAGTTTCGTTCGCGGGAACGGAAGCGACGGACACGACGCTCGGATTCAAAGGAAAGATCACCGATCTTTCCGGCGGAAACGTGACGTCCTGCGGATTTATCCTGTCCAAGAGCGCCGATCCGACGGCGGAAAACGGGACTGTCAAATACGCCGTTCCGAACCCCGACGGCACATTCTCGGTGAAATTCGACGGGCTGACCCAGGGCACGAAATACTACTGCAAGGTCTTTGCGTCGGGCAATCAGGGAACGGGAACGAAAATCGTTCCGACATACACGAAGTTCCCGCCGAGAGAAGACGTCGAGCACGATTACTATAACGTATATATGTACTCCAACTACAACAATCTCGCAAGAAAGTTCACAAGGTATGTTATTCCCGGAGAACTGCTCAACTGCGAAATGACGATCGACTGGGCGGGGTACGCATTCTGCGGCTGGTATTGGGACGCGGAGCTGACCGAGAGATACGACACAAGATACACACAGGAAACGAAAGACAACTACTCGCTTTACGGCAAGTGGGTCCTTGACACGCGCGCCGTCAGACTTCATATCGTCGACGCGAACGTAAAATACAATTTCTATACGGAGATCGGAGATTCGTACAGCGTTCTGATCCCCGAAGAAAAAGCGGGATTCACGTTCGGCGGCTGGTACGCCGACAAGGGACATACGGAGCCGTTCGACTTTGAGACGACGGCGAGAGAGGGCGACGATCTGACCGTCTACGCAAAATGGATCCCCGATTCGGGCGAGCCCGAATCGACGACGGGCGAGACGACGATCACGACGACGGAGCCCGCCGTATCGACCGAAACGGCAGCGACAAACGAAACGACAGAGGCGACGACCGCGCCCGAAACAAAGGGCGGCTGTGGCTCGACATTGTCGGCGGGCGCGATAGTACTTGCCGCGACGATGTCCCTCGGCGCAGTTTACATTTCATCGAAAAAGAAAAGAAGAAAATAAAAATGGATGTAAGCAAAATAAAACTTGCAGCGTTCGATCTCGACGGAACGCTGACTCAGCACAAAGTGCCTCTTGACGACAAAAATCGCGCGGTGCTTGACGCGCTCGGCAAAAAATACAAGCTTATCATGGCGGGCGCGGGCGAATGCGAGCGGATTTTCAATCAGATGGGCAAATATCCGATCGACATTCTCGGCAGTTACGGCATGCAGTACGCCGAGTACGACAAGGAAAGCGGCGAGCTTAAAATGATATACAAAAAGAGCTTCCCCTGCGACAGGGAGAGCGTTGAGCGGCGCGCGTCGGAGTTCCGCGAAAGATTCGGCTTCACCGATTACAAGGGCGACAGCGTGCAGTATTTCCCGACGGGCGGGATAACGCTCGCGCTCCTCGGCACGAAGGCGGAATTGCCTGAAAAGCTCGCGTTCGATCCGACGAGGGAAAAGCGGCGCGCCGTGTTCCCGTACGTCAAAGAGATGTTCCCCGATTTCACAGTGTTCGTCGGCGGCACATCGTCGTTTGACATGGCGCCGTATCCTTACGACAAGTATTATGCGCTCGATCTGTATTGCCGCGAGCACGGGTACGCGCACGACGAGGTCGTTTTCGTCGGCGACGACTACGGAGAAGGCGGCAACGACAGCCCCGTTTATAATTCCGACATTGCGTTCATCAAGGTTGACGATTACACGAAATTTTACGATGCCGTGAAGGTGTTGTTATAAAACAAAAACCCGCCGCGAAAATTCGCGGCGGGTTCGTTTTTTTATTCTGTCAGATCGTGACGTTAACAGACTCATTCGACCGTTTCATCTCGTCTGACTTTTCGGCGTTTTTGTTTACCGTTGCGGCGTCCCTGAACGTCGGCACGACTTCGATGATCGCGCGTCTGACGGCTGACATATCGCCTTCGTTGTCGGCAAGTTCGACGGCTTTTGAAAGGATATCGAGCTTTTTGTCGACATCGCGGCGCGAAAGCGGCGTATCCCTCTCGATGAAGATCATGTCGCTCGACGTCTTGTCGAGCGTTTCGCTCTTCATGAGCAGTTCCTCATACAGTTTTTCGCCGGGGCGCAGACCGATCTCATGGATCTTGATATCGACCTCGGGCGTATAGCCCGAGAGCTTGATCATATTGACGGCAAGGTCGTAGATCTTGACCGGCTTGCCCATATCGAGCACGAAAAGCTCGCCCGATTTTGCCATAGCGCCCGCCTGCATGACGAGCTGGCTCGCCTCCGTGATCGTCATAAAGTATCTGATTATGCGCTTGTCAGTGATCGTGACGGGACCGCCGGCGGCGATCTGCTTTTTGAACAGCGGGATGACGGACCCATTGGAACCGAGCACGTTACCGAAGCGGACAGCGGCAAACGACGTCGGGCTGTTCTTGCGGCATTGGACGATCATCTCGCATATACGCTTCGACGCGCCCATGATGTTGGTCGGGTTGACCGCCTTGTCGGTCGAGATCATGATGAATTTCGCCGCGCCGTATTTTTCCGCCATATCGGCAGTGTTGTACGTGCCGACGACGTTGTTCTTGATCGCTTCGCAGGCGCTGCACTCCATGAGCGGAACGTGTTTATGAGCCGCCGCGTGAAATACCACGTCGGGGCGGTAGGTATTGAATATCGAGTCAAGACGCTGTCTGTCGCGCACCGAAGCGATCTCGACCGAGAGGTCGAGGTCGTTTCCGTATTTGCGGATGAGCTCCTGCTGGATATCGTACGCGTTGTTTTCGTAAATGTCGAGAATTATGAGCTTCTTCGGGCCGCATTTTGCGATCTGACGGCAGAGCTCGCTGCCTATCGAACCGCCGCCGCCCGTGACGAGCACCGTTTTATTGTTGTAATAATCGACGGTCGCGGCGTCCTCGATGTCGTGCTCCTTGCGGAACAGCAAGTCCTCGATGCCGAAGTCGCGCACGACGCGCTTCTT
>JAFXWT010000253.1 GCA_017542695.1 Clostridia bacterium | reverse complement strand
GTTTTCTCGGTGACGGCGCGGATATCGGCTGCGGGTGCATCTTAAACCCCGGAACTGTCGTCGGAAAGGGAACTTCCGTTTATCCTCTGACGTCGGTCAGAGGCGTCATTCCGGCGAACTGTATTGTCAAATCAATGACCGAGATCGTCGTCCGCGAGAAGAGATAACATATCGAAATATCTAAATAACTGAATATATATGGAGCAATATCATGTGTGGAATAGTGGGTTACGTCGGAAAAAAAGAAGCGGCGAAAATACTCCTTGAGGGGCTGTCGAAACTTGAATACAGGGGATATGATTCGGCGGGTATCGCCATCATTGATAATGACGGAAATATACAAGTATTCAAATCAAAAGGCAGACTGAAAACATTATACGATAAAATCGACGGCGGCGCCGCCGTAAAGGGAAATATCGGCATCGGACATACCCGCTGGGCGACGCACGGCGAGCCGAACGAAATAAATGCGCACCCGCATTTTTCCGATGACTCGTGCGTTATCGGCGTTCACAACGGCATCATTGAAAACTATATTGAACTGCGCGAAAAACTTACTTGCCACGGCTACACTTTTTACAGCGATACCGACACCGAGACAGCGATAAAACTTATAGATTTTTACTACAAAAAATGTAAAATGTGGCCTGTTGACGCCATTGCGAAAGCGATGGGCCGCATCCGCGGATCGTACGCGCTCGCGCTTATGTTCCGTGATATTCCGGGCAAGATATGGGTCTGTCGCAAGGACAGCCCGATGATAATAGGCGTCGGCGACGGCGAAACGTTTCTCGCGTCCGATGTGCCCGCCATTCTGAAATACACGCGCAGCGTGTATTATATCGGCAATCTCGAAATGGCTTGCCTCGATGAAAACGGCGCGGATTTTTACAATCTCAACGGCGACAAAATAACGAAAAATTTTATCGAAATAACGTGGAACGCCGACGCTGCCGAAAAGGGCGGATTCGAGCATTTTATGATGAAAGAGATACACGAGGAGCCGCGCGTCATCCGCGACACGATGAACTCAGTCATCAAAGGCGAAGTCGAAAAACACATTGATTTTTCTCATATCTGTCTTGACGATGATATCATAAAAAGAATATCGAAGATCACCGTCGTCGCTTGTGGCTCGGCGTACCATGTCGGAGTTGATCTGCAGTACGTGATAGAAGATATCGCGCGCATTCCCGTGCGCGTCGAGTATGCGTCTGAATTCCGCTACCGCCGCCCGATACTTGATAAAAACGAGCTTGTCATCGTCATATCGCAGTCGGGCGAAACGGCGGATTCTCTCGCTGCGCTCCGCGAAGCGAAGGAGCAGGGAGTACTGACGCTCGGTATTGTCAATGTCGTCGGTTCGAGCATCGCGCGTGAAGCCGATAAAGTTTTCTACACACTTGCCGGTCCCGAGATCGCCGTAGCGACGACAAAAGCGTATATGGCGCAGCTCGTCGCGGGGTATCTTCTCGCTGTCAAATTCGGCAAAGTTCGAGGAACGATCGACGTTGAAACGTATGAGAGATACATCAACGAGATTCTCGCGCTCCCCGAAAAAGTCGCATCATTGCTCGAAAACAAAGAACGCATCCGGTGCTTCGCCGCCAAATTTGCGAACGCACACGACGTGTTTTTCATTGGCCGCGGCGTCGACTACGCCATTGCGCTCGAGGGTAGTCTCAAAATGAAAGAAATATCGTATATTCATTCCGAGGCGTACGCCGCGGGCGAGCTCAAACATGGTACGATCAGTCTCGTCGAAGACGGTACTCTCGTCATCGGTCTTCTCACACAGAGCGGAGTTTATGAAAAAACGCTCTCGAATATGGTAGAATGTAAATCGCGCGGCGCGTACCTTATGGGCATAACGTCGAAAAACCGCGCCGACATTGAAAAGTCTGTCGATTTCGCCGAACTTGTCCCCGAAGCAGACGAACATTTTATCGGCTCGCTTGAAGTCGTGCCGCTTCAACTGCTCGGGTACTATATCAGCGTCGCCCGCGGGCTCGACGTCGATAAGCCGCGCAACTTAGCAAAATCCGTAACGGTGGAATAGTCGTTTTATAAAAAAATCCGCGCTTGATTGCGCGGATTTTTTATGTATTTCACTCTGAAACGGCCGTTTTCTCTTCCTGCGGCTCGGCTTCTTCGCTTGTTTCCTCGGTCGTGTGAAGCTCTGACGCGGCGGCTTCGGTTACGTCGGCTTCCGCCTCATCTACGCGCTTTTTGCCGCGCTTTTTTAAGATCGTCTCATTTATTATCGGTATCAGTCCCGCTAAAACAAGTTCGGCGCAGAGCAGATATGTATGTATCAACGCGTGATGATGCCCCGGATCATCTATCAGCATTACCGAAAAGACAATGACAACGATCGACTCGATCGCGCTTATAACGGCGAGCACCGGGTGCAATTCTCCGTCGATTATCTCTTTTATCTCGATCGACTCTCTGAATATCGACCACACCGCCCAGACAATGCAGACGGTGGGAAATTCCTCGATGAATATCAGTATCGTCGCACCGATGACGATCTCAAGGGAATTGAACAAAAAGCTCTCTGATTTATAAAACATCCCCGTCTTTTTCAAAGCGATCTCGGTGAATCCGAGCGCGCCGTATAAGATCATCAGACCTCCGATGAACCATTTGAGATTTTCCACGAAGAAATCTTTGAAAACGAGCAGCAACACCGCGCCGATGACAAAGCAAACGAGTTTTGATATCTTGAATGTTTTCATATTGTCACATCCTTTTGATTTTTTCAAAATTCAAACGCTGTCAGCATTGTAACACATTTTTTTACAATAATCAACGATTTTCTCCCGATTTCGACGGAAAAAACATGGAAAATACCGCCTTTGCGTGCCGATAAAGGATTTTTCCGTCACTGTTGATTCTATTCGCCTTTTTATCTTTGTAAACAAAAACAAATCAAGCGCCGCAAATGGCGCTTGATTTGATTGGCGCAGGTAGAGGGATTCGAACCCCCGTGGGAATGCTCCCAAACGGTTTTCAAGATTTTTGCAACGTTTCGGTTTTACCGATTTTTCGAGGAATATAATTGACCTTGAATTATGATGAAAACCAAGCGTTTACAAGGCTTTTTGCCGTTTTTGACCGCCGAGGTATTCGAACCGCCTTTATTTTCTGCACTTCAACGATAGTCGAACTCTATCGGTGTCTCTAAAGCCATTTTAGAGGGTTTGATAGAGAAACCACCCAAAATATACCGTCTGGCAGTCCACTTTTCCGCCTTACCCCGAGCCGCTTCGGGGGTATTTTTCTGCCTTTATTATAGCATACATTTAATCACAATTCAAGGTTTTCATTGGGAAAGCGCCTATGCTGGATAATTCGTATAGAAATATGACCGTCGTCGAAATACAAATTTCACTTGATTTCCTACAATAATCGACAATCGGCTATTGATTTTTTTGATATTTTATGTTATACTTATTTTGTATATTTGTAACTATTTATAGCAGGAGCGTAGATATATGCAAGAAATAAGACAGAACCCTGACCGTTGGTACTCTACAAAAGAAATTTGCGCCTATCTCGGTATTAGTCGCGATACCCTGCTCACATGGATTTCCGAAAAAGGACTCCCAGCTCATAAAATGGGGCACAATTGGAAATTCAAAACCAGCGAAGTGGATGAATGGGTAACGAGTGGTAAGGCCAGTATTTAATTTGATTGAAACAATGGAGAAGTTGTATGGATGAACTTTTAACTTATTTACATAGTGCTGCCCCCGAAAACATTATAATCGGTGACAATGATTGTAATCTATTGATATTGGGGGATAGCTCAACACGCCCAACAACCATAAAAGCTCTTATAGGATGTGCTTCTGATATTGGCGAAGAAACCGTAAAAGAACTGAGAAAAATGTATAGTTTGCTGATGACATTCCGTTTGCTTTACCGCCACGGATCACAATTAGCACAGTTGGCAAAAATACCATTTATAATGGTGGCATATAAAAAATGCGCTCTTGATGAAATAGACAATATAAATTTGGGATCCATGTCTTTCTGTGTTAAAAAGGAGTACCCAGAAAAAGATAAGTTTCAAATTCTTGATAGTCCATCGTTCATAACATATTTGTATAAAATTTTGGATATGAAATACTACGATGCAGGTACTCACAAGCCTAAAAATAAAAGTTTAGCGGATGTATTTCATCTATGGAGCAGAGCCAAGTTATCTTCTCATATCATCAAACAAGACTTGGATGCCATATATCACAACAATAATAAATATTCAATGATTGAAATAAAGAGGTCTCCTACACGCACTTTAGATCAATGGGCTCCGTATAAAGAAGACTCGAGCAACTACGATATACAAAATCAATTTGCCAAAGCGACCAACGCCTCATTTTTCACTTTTCACCATAATGGTGGTGAGTGTACTGATGAGACCAAGGTAGGCTGCTACAAAATATTGAACGTCGATCTTGCGAATAGTGCCAATTGGATTGACTATGAAAAAGCGATTATTAAAGCTAAAGAAATACTAAAAACATTAAATACATAATCATTTACTTAAATAAATGTGGAGAAAAAAATATGCTCAGCAAAATTGAAAAAGATTATCTTATAGATTTGATTGAACAAGGCAAAGAAATCCCCAAAGATTTCAAATATAAACTTTTCCCTGTAGAGCAAAAGGAATATGAGTTGGCGTATGCAGGCAAAATGAGAAAAGAGGATTTGTTAGCGGATGATGATGGATCGTTTCCTGTGCCTCTTCAAGCTGAAAAAACTTTCAACAATGGCGAACATGCTGATTTTGCAAACGGTTGGAAAAATATGATTGTTTTTGGCGACAATCTGCAATTTCTTAAAAGTGTATATAAAAATGAGGATCCGATTATTAAAGATAAAGTAAAAGGAAAGGTCAAATTGATTTACATAGACCCACCTTTTGCTACATCAGATGATTTCCAAAGTAAAGATGGTGCAAAAGCGTATACTGACAAGAAAAAAGGTGCTGAATTCATTGAATATCTTCGAAAAAGATTAATTGTAGCCAAGGAGATATTAGCAGACGACGGTACTATATATGTCCACTTGGATTCTAAAATGGGCCATTATATCAAAGTTTTGATGGATGAAATTTTCCCCACATTTGAGTTTGCGGAAATAATTTGGGTCTGTGGTTTAATGGGAAGTGGCGATTATTATCCCAAAGCCCACGAAACTATTTATTGCTATCGAGCCAAAAATGCCACTTTTAATCCTCAAAACAGATTGGGTTTGTCTAAACGAATAACAGGCGCTCTTGCTAAAGACGATAAGGGGTGGTTCTATACACGCGGTAGAGAAAGTAGCGGAGGTATGAATTGCCTAAAAACTTATGTCTGTGACAATCCCAATTATACAAAAGAGCAAGCAATTGATTTTGCTAACGCTTCACGCAAACAGCCTGTTTGGAGTGTATGGATTGGAAAAAAAGAAATTGCAGAATCATATAATGATTTCCCTGTAGGCACATATGCATATACCAGTCAAGACAGTACAGGATATCCTACGCAAAAGCCAGAATTACTTTTAAAGCGAATCATCCTGTCAAGCACCAATGAAAATGATATAGTTTTAGATTTCTTTGGTGGGTCCGGTACTACAGCAGCTGTTGCAGAAAAGCTTGGAAGACGTTGGATTACTTGTGATATAGGAAAGCTCTCTTTCTATACTGTTCAGAAAAGAATTCTTCAAATTAAAAATTCTCGCGATTTAAATAAACCTACAAAAAAATATGGAAAAGATGCTCGAGCTTTTATGACCTTATCGCTGGGATCATATGATTTGAAAGCCGCTCTGAATATGGAATTCAATAAGTATAAAGAGTTTGTATCTGGTTTATTCAATATCGATTTAATGGAAGCAAAAATAGGGGGATACTCATTCGATGGCAAAAAGGACGATAACCCTGTAATAATTTTCAATTACAATCTCCATAAAGATTCGAATATTGACGATGCGTTCATTTCTGATATTAGCGATAGAATAGGAAACCGCATGTCTGGAGGGCGAATATATATCGTATCCCCTTCGACACGAGTCGATTTTATTACTGACTATGAAGAAGTAAATGGTGTTCGGTACTACTTCTTGAAAATCCCCTATCAAATTATAAAGGAACTTCACCAAAAAGATTTTAAGAAGTTTAGACAGCCTCGTTCTAAAAATGATGTTAATGCACTGGACGAATCTATAGGATTTTCGTTCAATAGAACTCCCGCTGTTAATAGTCAAGTAACATTATCTGACAAAGAAGTTATTATAACGATTAATAGTTTCGTTTCAGAAGAACCTCGATCAGCGAAAACTGCTGAAGAAAAGAAGTTATCAGGATTTGATTTGCTTTCTGCTGTCTTTGTGGATAAAACATACAATGAAAAAGAATTCATAATGACAGATGTGTTTTTCTCGGATGAAATTAAAAGCGATAATAACACTTTGGCTATCAAACTCGACAGAAAAACGGTTGGAAATAGAATTATGGTTGTCTACACGGATATTTTTGGAAATGACCTTACAGAATGTTTTAATATATGAGGTGACGTAATATGCAAGAAACCAAAACATTTATACAGTCTGAATTAGTATTAAAGGTTAATCGCGCCTATGATACCAATCGGTTGGATTTGGGTGAATGGCAATCTTTTATTGATAGATTATGCGGAGATAGAGCCTATCAAAAAGAGGCGATAAAAAGCGCTATCATTTATCTTGCCTCGGGCCAATATGAATCATTAAAAGATTTGGCCACCTATAATTTTTCTATCAATTCTTGTTTGCGAGATAAATATGCAACTGTCGATGATTTTATCAAATCATTACAGATGAAAAAAAAGTTGTATGCAAATATTGATTTGGCAACAGGAACTGGAAAATCCTATATTATTTATGGTATCGCACAAATTGCACTTGGCTTGGGACTTGTAAAAAGAGTTTTGGTTCTGTGCCCATCTCTTACAATTGAAAAAGGGTTAACAGAAAAATTTAACAAATTGAGTGGAGATTCCGGATTAAAATCACTGATTCCTGAGACTGCTATATGTAAAAACCCCAGTGTAGTAAGTGCTGACCGAACGGTTAAGGAAGGCGACTTGTGCATTGAGAATATTCACGCAGTTTACGAGGCTACCGGATCCTCTATAGAAGATAGTTTTTTAGGCAGCGGAAGCGATACTTTAGTACTTAATGATGAAGCGCATCATATATTTAACAAATCGTCAGACTCTGATGCATCAATAAAGAAATGGAAAGAATTTTTGTTAAATGATAAATACGATTTTAAGTATATGCTCGGTTTCACAGGTACCGCATATATCGAGGATGAGTATTTCCCAGATGTTCTCTACCGATATTCCTTGCGTCAAGCCATAGAGGATCGTATTATTAAAAATGTCGATTATGTCAAAGAGGATGAAAGCAAAGGTGATAACGAAAGATTCCAAAAAATCTATCAAAATCATCGAGATAACATAGACAAATATCCTCTTGTCAAAACGCTTTCAATTTTAGTAACCCGAGATATAGGTCATGCAAAGAATTTATACGAGGATTTTGTTGCTTTTTTGTCCAGACAAGAGCACAAGCCTAAAAAAGATATTGAAGAAAAAGTCCTTATTGTTACATCTGCACGCGATCACAAATCGAACGTTGCAAAATTGAAATTTGTAGACGACAAAACAGAACCAACAGAATGGATAATTTCTGTTTCCATGCTTACTGAAGGATGGGATGTAAAAAATGTATTTCAAATTGTACCGTGGGAAGATAGAGCTTTCAACTCAAAATTGCTAATCGCGCAAGTTTTAGGAAGAGGATTAAGAATTCCTGATCAATATAAGTCGCCACAGCCTAAAGTGGTCGTTTTTAACCACAAATCCTGGAGTAGTAAAATTAAGCGCCTTGTTGATGAGGTTCTTGAGATTGAAACTCGTGTATATAGTACAGTTATTAATTCTGGTGTGAGAAATGCATACCATTTTTCAGTTAAGAATATTAATTATTCTACGGAACAAACAGAAATAGAAAAAACTATTGAATCTGGCTCTGTTGATTTTACGAGATTATTAACGGAAGGCATCGCGTTAGAATCTCAATCTATAGAAGTCGAGCGAGGAACCACATATGAATCTGTATTTGGTGGAACCCCTCGTGAGAAGAATTATGCAATACGAAACATAACATGGACTATAGATGAGGTGGTTGACAAACTCTTTGAAGAATTTGAACAACGTGAATGGGAAGGTAAGACACTAAAATTGGGACCAGACGAATATACACAAAATTCTTTACCGCCCAGGCAAGTAATAGAAGATATTGTCCGAGTTTCTATGAAAAAACGCGGAAACAATGAAGAAGAAATAATCGAAGCAAATGTTCACAAAATACTTTCCGCATTCACACCGCTTTTGAGAAAAAACAAAAAGTCTGTAACCACAAAATCTGTTGCTAATGATGTTTATGAAATCAGTACAACTACACTTGCTAAACAATCTACCAGTGTGAGCATGTTAAGACAAGATAGGACTGTATTTTTAACAAACAACTGGGAAGAAGAAATTTGCGACGATGAACAAAAAGCTATTATAGCTGAAGTGTTAGAAGACGAATCTCTACCCAAATCATCATCCAAAGAAATTGATTACTGTCAATTTAAAACTCCCGTTACAACCGTTTTGACAGCTTCCAAACCCGAGCGAAAATTTGTGGAGCTTTTATGCAAGAAAGAAAATGCCTCCCTTCTTTCAGCATGGATAAAATCCAGGGATCGAAATTTTTATGAGATTGAATATAGCTGCCGTCGGGGATCCAGTAATTCAAAATCCAGAAAATATTATCACGATAAATTTAATCCCGACTTCTTTTTGAAAGTAAGTAAAGAAAACATGACATACTACTTGATTGTCGAAATTAAAGATGACGGTGATGATAGCGACGAGAATAAAGCAAAATACAAATACGCTGTTCAACATTTCAATGAGCTTAATAGTCGAATGGAAAAATCAAATATACCAGAGAGATATATATTCCATTTTTTATCGCCTAACAGCTATGATATCTTCTTCAATCATTTAAAAGATGGTAGTGTATTGGAAGGTCAAGATAAATTCAGATGCACATTGGAAATATTGTTGGAAGAAGCCAATTAATTTCTATATTTAAACTCAATTGTAGATGCACATATAAAAATAATGATTAAGCGGCTCGGCGATAAGGCGCAAGGGTTCTTGTGCTTTGCTTCAAATGTTTGAAGATATCACCGAGTCATCTGTTTGACCTGCAATTTTGAGAGAGCATACAAATCTCAAAACTCATGCAAAATATTTGTAAATTGGAGAAGAAAGATGGACTCATATTTTAAGCATGATTTTTCAAAAGCAAAAGAACGAGTCTTCATTGGATCTCGATACTACTTCCCGATGCACCCAATGATGTGATGCAGTTCCTTGTGAACATTAGATTTGAATCAACAAAAGACAAACGAAAACGCAAACAGGAATAAACTAATACAAGAGGATAGTTCTCACGAGCTATCCTTTTTCTTCTGCCCTTGATATGTTACTTAATTGATAACTCTTCAGTCTTTCAATGGACTTGTGCCATCTTCTGTGGTATCTTGTGTGTTACCCAAAAGGAGGTACAAAAATGAAACGAATTATTAGAAACGCCATTCAATGCAACAATTGCGGAGATATCATCGAATCCCGATACCGGCACGACTACGTTCAATGTAAATGCGGAGATTGTGCGGTGGACATGATTACTTAAGGCGATGCTATGTGCGAGGCGGTAAGGGATTTAAGGACCTGTCGGAAGTCATCGATAGGCATCCGAATGGAGCAAATGGAGGTTCTTATGAAAACACTTGACGAACTGTGGTACGGCAACATCTCTCCCTTTGAGCAATGCACTCGCGGTGACAAACAGCTCAAGGAACTGCTTTCGCTGATGGCACGGAATCGCGATGAACTCGGTGCTTCCCTCACGGAAAAGCAGAAGGAAACGCTTGAAAAGTTTGAGGATTGCATGAACGAGATGCACAGCGTGACCGAGCGCGATGCCTTCTCCTACGGATTCCGACTGGGCGTGCGATTGATGGCAGAAGCCTTTCTTCTGCCTTTGGGAGAGGAGGAATAATTATGGGGTGGGTACAAAAAGCCCACCCCTCTTTTGATCATTATTTAAGCAATACCAATATATACCCTAACGGGTATAATGCCACTTGTAAATAGCAGATTTGCTTCAAAATTGTACCCGAACAGGTATAATTCATCTGACCTTTTTCGCTCCCTATGACCACCTAAAACCGCCCGTGTGGCGGTTTTAGCGTTGGATCTTTATCAATCGAACGCTTTATTCCTCACTATTCTGCATTAACCCTTGCTTTTTGTCGAATAATATGATATAATAGATTTGATAATACAAAGCATAGGAGATATGAATATGAAACAAATTTCACAAATTCCGGAGCGTTGGTTTTCGACGAAAGAGATGTGTGCATATCTCGGAGTTACACGCGATACCTTACTTACTTGGATAAATGAAAAAGGCATGCCTGCCCATAAAGTCGGCCGTGGCTGGAAATATAAACCCAGTGAAGTCGATGAATGGATAAAAAGCGGCAAGGCTGCAGAATAACAAAGGGAGGTCAATATGAAAATTCTATTTTTACATTTGAGCGATTTACATATAAAATCGAGTAAAGCATACTGTGAATTTCAAATAAAGAAGATTATTGACTCCTTGAGAACCGCAGGATCTTTTAATAGATTGCTTTTTGTTCTTTCCGGTGATATTGCTTTTTCAGGAGAAAGAGAGCAATACCGCGTTGCGAACGGAATATTGAACAAAATGTCAATAGAATTGCAAAAGAAAAGGATATACACAGGTCCTATAGAAATAGTGTGTGTCCCTGGAAATCATGATATACAATTTGAAAATCCACCACGCACAGCCGAAGAATTAAACCAAATATACTCCGACTATTCGTACAAGAAGCATCTTGAAGCGGAATTATCCAAACAATCAAATTTCTTTCATTTTGCTAAAAACAAAAAGTGTTTTATCGATGACTCGATGCTTTCTCAGAAAATCATAGACTTTGATGGCTTCAAGATAGAAATCAACATGGTTAATACTGGATTATTTTCTCTTAGAAGCCACGAAGATAAAGGATTGCACTATATTGACCAAAGTTGCATCAACAAGTTGAACACCCCAACGGGAGCAGATTTTGTAATATCGGTTATGCACCATTCCTATGATTGGTACATTGATGCGCAAAAAGAACAATTGGAGCAAGCTTTGCTATGTAAGAGCTCTTTGATTTTCTTGGGACATGAGCATAGAATTGCAACAAAACAAAGTTCACGTAACCAACAATCTGCAGTCATTCATGCCGGCGGTTCTTTGTGCAATGATGATGACTGGACGCAAAGTGCGTATGAGTATGGTATTTTGGATACCGATACATATACTTATACAATTTACTCACACAAGTGGGATTCTCAAGCAGCGCAATACAACAACGATTCTCCAATGGTTCACACTCTCACGCCCAAGCCTTCAGTCGAAAAGAAGTTGACGGTACGCGATGAATATAAAAAAGATCTATTAAGCGATCCGTTACGTAGTTTGTCAGCTGATTTTACAGATTATTTTGTGTTTCCGCGAATTGAAGCAGAAACATACGGAGATGAACTCAGCAAAGAATTCCTAAATATTGACCCTTTTATTGAAGAATTATATTCACAAAAAAGAGTGCTGATTACCGGCGCAAATGGCTGTGGTAAAACATCACTTCTCAAAGCACTATTCCTCAAGTTGTCCGAAGAAAAATGCGTAATATATTGTGATATCGATACAATAAAAAACAAGGAAAGCAGTAAAATCGTTAAATCCAATTTTGAAGAAATTTATGGTGACGATAAAGAATCCTTGGTTCGATATAATCAGTTGCCCCCCGAGAATCGAGTTCTGATTATCGATGATATTGACCAAATAAAACCTCGCGATTTTGATCGCTATATTTCCAGTTTGACTGGAGAGTTTGGATTGATGATTTTCGCGACCAAAAAGGTAATTGACCTCGATATGTTGGAACGAATGAAAACCGCTATGAAAACCGAGACTGCTATTACCAAGTATAAAATCGCCCCGTTCTTCTTCGACAAACGCAAGGAACTTGTAGAAAAAGTAATCCTAATAAAACAGAAAAAAGATGCTTCACTCGATGTACATGATCTAACTGAAAAATTATGCGAAGCCATTAAACTTCAAAAGAAGTTCATCTCGCTGACTCCGGATTTCATTATTGATTTTGTTGATTACTATTGCAGCAATATTGGCAACATATCGAATAGCGATTCTACCGTCTTCAGCAAGGTGTTTGAGGCAAATATAACCTCTATTCTTTCTCCGTATAAATCGGGAGTTTTGACAATCGATAAAATATACAGATTGTTATCTATGGTTGCTCATTATGTTCATTTCAATAAGAAATATCCTATATCCGAGGAAGAAGTTTTAAGCATAATCAGCACATACAATGAGAAGAACGATGACGAGATTAAACCTTCTTCGTTCCTTCACATTATTCAATCGTGCAAAATCTTGATCGAAAGTGAGGGCGGATATAAGTTCGCCAACAAAAATCAACTGGCTTATTTTGTAGCGAGAGAAGTAAACTTCTTGTACAATAAAACCGGTAATGAAGAGGATTTGAAATATTTGCTGGAAAACGCATGTTTTGGTATCAATGCAGATATTTTAATGTTTATATCGTATATTACTGACAACCCTCGCATTTTGGGATTTTTGCTCGTTACCACTCAATCACTTACTGCTGATTGGCAGGAACTGAATTTCAGCACAAACCTTCCGGAATTTCTGAAACTGAATTCTGCACCCGAACTTCCTCCTCCCCTCGAAGATGGTAAACGCGAAGCAGAAAAAAAGGAAGTAAATGATGAAAAGCAAGCTGACAAGCAGCTCAAGACGGTAGATATTTACGATTATAATGAGGACGATGCATCAAAAACTATAAACCAAATCATTCGCGCTCTATCATTACTGATGATTATTTCAAAATGCTTACCCAGTTTCGAACATAATATGGATGCTGAAATGAGACGAGCGTTTGTAAATGAGATTTATCAGCTTCCTAACAAAATTTACAATGTTTGGGCTAAAGAAACTGAGCGAGATTATAGCCAAATAATTGAGGAGCTGAAAAAAGAAGGAACTGTAGAGTACGAAGAACGAAGAAAGCCCGGAGAAATGAGCAAACTTCAAATTGAATTCCAACTGGTTTCTATGGCTCTGTTATTGGATATTTATAATATGTCCGCTGCATATGCAACGAGAGATAATTCGTTCAGATTGCTTCACAAGTTTAATTATAACGCTGAAGAAACCTATCAAATTCAGCACTTAATGATGCTTGAGAAGCAGAAAATGGCTGAAGATTTTGTCTCCAATGCTATTACCATGTATGAATCAAGCAACAAACAACTGAAAAAATTGCTCACAAAAATTGTTGTTAGACACGCAATGGTGTATATGGAGGCACTTGATTTCAAGAAACGAGACCAACTAAAAAGTTCCTTTTTCCCGAGCCGCCAAGAGCAACAAAGTTTATTGGCAAAAAGGGTCAAGGAAGGAGACCATAAAGAATAACTAAAAAAATGCAGTTGCATCTGTTTGATGCGACTGCATTTTTTAGTTAAAAGTCAATGGGCTTAAGAATGTTTAATTTCACACCGTCGGAGTGATTACGTATATCTATATAGCCTAAGGTATTTAGCATATCACATAATTCTAACACTTGCGCCTCAGTTCTGTAATAAAGTGTATCTTCTTTTACCAAATCTTGCAATGTACAATAGCCATCATTCATAGAAATAGATTTTATCTCTTGATATACATGACATAAAATATTACGATAATCTCCGACAATATACCCGTCCCGTTGTTTTTTCAACCACTCTATCGTTTCTGTTTTTTGAATTTCAGACAATGGCTTCATGTCTATCAACTCCTTTTTTATAAATAATGTTCACCAATATCATAATATGCTAAACATCGCCAAAGAAATATCATTCCTTTGACCGCCTTAATCCGCCCGCGTGTCGAGATTTGAGCGAGGGTGGTATGTTTG